>JAFUKV010000173.1 GCA_017467745.1 Bacteroidaceae bacterium
AGCTCATTTGTCAGCGCGCAACGTTCGGGAAGTGGAGGCCGGAAGTTCGAGTCTTCTCACCCCGAAAATAAAAGCAAACGATTATATCGTTTGCTTTTTTATTTTTTAGACACTTGGAACTTACAATCTGTACGACTTTTTCACGGTATTAAAGCTAATAAAAAAACGAATTTAGCCTCAACACGAGGCTTTTAATTCAGGCAGTAGTGCTCTTCAACAATCATTCTTTCAAACCTGCCGAAAACCACATTTATTATCTCTTTGTTTACCCAAAGCACATGTATTACACTATTCCAGTACTCTTAGAAATCAACTAAAAGGTCAATTCACATTGTTTGTATCCAATCTCATATTTTCCTGATTTTCAATCAAGTTCAATCCATTAGAAATTACAAAAGAAGCCTAATTCAGCTATAAGCAGATACAGATAAACTATTTCACCGAATACACAAAATTGAATCTACCCGAAGGCGCCACATCCCCATTCACATAAAAATCCATGATATTACCTTCTTCCTGCATATTATCGCTCCATTTAAATTCAAGATTGACGTCATCGCCTTTTATACCCAACAATGATTTCTTGATTTTAATTTCCATCTTATTCTCTTTTACTGCATATTCCACCTCTGCGACTTTACACCAATCCCACAAATTACCTTTATTACGCTCCAATATCGCTTTTCGTTTGTCGGGCGAGATACGATTCAACACAAAATCGTAACCTTGCCATCCGCTGGATTTATCACGGTCAACATCTATAAACAAGCACATCCAATTTTTAGCATCCATAGGCGATGTAATATTTTCTGCCGTTTCCACATAGAAATAAACATACTTATCATCTCTGGCAACTTTCGCCCCGATTATATCATTGCGTCCGGTGTAATTCGTATAATGCTTATCTGCATGGCCGCGATGATTACGAATCATTGTATTGCCCTTGTAATGTTTAAAATCCGGCGATACCGCATCCCAACCGTCAAACCGTCCGATTTTAAACGTTTGTTTTCCAGATACTCGTTGAGAAGCGTCCATCCCTTTAAACTTCCGGATATTGCTTACCAACTGCAAATAATAAACGTCTCCTTTATCTCCCCAAGCCTTTACAGGTTCAATATCACGACTACGGTCCCAATCGTACTGATCGGGGAACGAGAATGGCAAATGCGGATTATTAGGAGGCCAATTCAAATGTTTTCCGGCAATAAATTCATTCCAACCTGTTACAAAAATAAGATCGGGATCTATCTCTATCGCCCTATCCCACTGCTCCTGAAAATTATATCCATACAAATATGCATCCGGCTCTTTACGATGTCCGTACTTTTTTGTATAGCTACGTCCGTATGCGCTATCGCAATTAAAAGCATAACAATGTTCGCCGTTTTCCGCACATGTATTTTGCGCCGTACTCACAACAACTTGTTCGCACGAACCATCCGGGCGAGTTACATATTTATTCTGCGGATAAACCTCCATCCACGCCCACTGTGTATTATCGGCCGGGCCATTCACATAATCCGGCTGACCGGGACGGAATGTAAAAAACTCTCGAATCTCCCGATTAACAGGATCGTCATCCGAACCTACAATTTCCGGGTATGCCATAATAATAGGCTTTCCTTGCCAATAAAACCACAAATCAGGATACCTGTTCTGCGCATAAACATCCCGATATAAATTTTTTATGGAAACTGCCGCCTCCGGAATAGGGCCGAAAGGAAGCATAAATGCTATTTTCGGAACTCGTACTCCATCCTGTCGCGCTTTATCCCACACTTCCATTAAAACATCGTACGACGTTTTCCAAAGGAAACTGCCGTTCGTACAATCGAAAAACACAACATCCACACCGGCATCAGCCAACATTTCCGCATGTTTTCTTAACACCCATGCATCCGTAGTGCGATAGTATCCGAAAAGAGGCTCGTCCCAAAAGCAAGGTTGAAGTTCCGCCCCCCAAGCCGGATGATTGTAATCATCTTTCGCCTCGGGATATTTTCGCAACGTTTCCGTAATATTGCAAACTTTGTCATAATCAGCTTGTCGTTCCGTATGCCATGTCCAATAAAACATAGCAACATATTTTCCGCTCCGCTTAGATGACACATTGTCCGACATCGGTAATTTTCGGCCTAAGGCATCTGTTGCAGCCCAATTATCACTCGACACCTGACACAAGCAATCGTTATATACTCCTCCCAAAAGAAAAAGAAGAAAAATAGCAATAGATTTCATAATCATAAAAACCGATTTACAAACTCTTAACAAACCACAAAAAATCCCTTTTTATTAGAGATACAAATTTACAATTTCAGAAACGTTTATACCTTATAATTATCAATTAATATCTGTCTCTATTCCGATAATTCACACTCGCAAACAATCTGCTACAATCAACCAATCGAAATTTCCATGATATTGGCAAATCCAATAATTGATTACCGAAACGATTTTTTATATCTTTGCGCACGTAAAAAAATACACCGACTCTAAATCCAATGATAAAATACATACTATGACACTATCAATGATTACAATTTTTGTGTTAGGATATGCTTGTATAGCATTAGAACACAAAATAAAAACGGACAAAGCCAGTACCGCTCTATTCATGTTCGGTCTTATATGGTCGGTATACGCATTATTTTCCAATAACGAGAATTGCAATACGGAACTATTAGAACACTTAGGCAGCACCTGCGAAACACTCGTATTTCTTATCGGTGCCATGACAATTGTAGAATTAATCGATACTCACGGGGGCTTCCACATCATCACCGAACATATAACAACCCACAATAAAAACAGACTTTTATGGATACTGGCCATTATCACATTTTTTATGTCGGCCGTACTCGATAATATGACTACCACCATAATAATGGTAATGATGTTACGCCGCATCATATCAAATGCCAAAGAACGGTGGTTTTTCGCCGGAGTAATCATTATTGCGGCAAACAGTGGAGGAGCATGGTCTCCTATTGGCGATATTACCACGATAATGCTATGGATGCGCGGTAATGTGACGACACCGAGTATCATAGGATTCCTCATCATTCCTTGTTTGGTATCTCTCATTATTCCTGCATATATTGCGGAGAAACAACTTAAAAAATTCAAATCTTCTACAATTTCTTCCGTACAGCATACCACCAGTTTACCCAAAGGCGTAAGTAAAAGTTTTAGCCGAGGAATTCTTTTCGCAGGTATAGCAGGTTTACTTTTCGTTCCGATTTTTAAAAGCATTACCGGCCTCCCTCCTTACGTGGGTATTATGTTTTCTTTGGGATGCCTCTGGATTTTCACCGAATTTGTATACGGCAGAAAACACGGCTTTGAAGAATCCGCCAAAAACCGCGTATCCAAAATACTTCGACGCATAGATATGCCAACTATCTTATTCTTTCTTGGCATATTAATGTCGGTAGCCGGACTGCAAAGCGCCGGAGTACTTGGAGATATGGCCGATTTTCTCGATAAAAACGTTCATGAAATATTTTCTATCGCTTCGGTAGTAGGTATATTGTCGTCTATCGTAGATAACGTTCCGTTGGTTGCGGCTTGCATGGGTATGTATCCGGTAGCAGACCCGGCAACTATTGCTGCCAGCGTAGATCCTGCATACATGCAAGCATTTATGCAAGACGGGCTATTCTGGCTTCTGCTTACTTATTGCGCAGGGGTTGGAGGTAGTCTGCTCATTATCGGTTCTGCAGCCGGAGTAGTAGCTATGGGATTAGAAAAAATAGACTTTACTTGGTATTTAAAAAATATTACCTCTCTGGCTTTTATCGGATATGCAGCAGGTATTTTTATAATATACCTCGAATCTTTATTATTGATGTAATGTTATTCTCTTTCAAGGACGATTAAATTCCCCCTTGAAAACCGTAAAAACGCATCTTAATTATAATATTTTCAAGTTATCTCTGTCTATCTATGAAATTTGAAATCTGCATATCCCCTAAAATAAGAGAGGCTTGCCCTACATTCAGAGCCGGAATAATTTACGCCGATGTTACGAACAACGATTATAACGATTTATTGTGGAATGAAATAGCAAAAGAGTGCGAATTTCTGAAACAATCGTACACAATAGAGCAGATAAACAAAAGACCTAACATTCTGGCAACACGTAACGCCTATAAAAAAACAGGAAAAGACCCTAATCGTTACAGACCGTCTGCCGAATCTCTCACTCGACGTATCATACGAAATATCGATTTATACCGCATTAATACGTTAGTAGATCTTATTAATCTGGTTTCTCTACGCAGCGGTTATTCCATCGGGGGATTCGATGCTGAAAAAATATCGGGTAATAAACTTACATTAGGAATAGGTGAAGTCGAAGAGATATTCCACGGCATAGGACGAGGCATTCTTAACATTGAGGGATTGCCCGTCTATCGCGATGCCATTGGAGGAATAGGAACCCCTACAAGCGATGAAGAACGCACTAAAATAGGACTGAACACAAAAAAAATTTTAGTTATAATAAATTCTCACGGTACACATGAAGACCTTTCGGATACTATAATATACACCGAATACCTTCTAAAAAAGTTTGCAGAAGCAAACAATATCAAACATCAAATTATAAAAAATTCATTTGAATGAAATAAATATTTAGCTTTTTTATTTCAAAAATCTCGCGGGAAATGTTTATCTTTGACATAAGGTATATCTATTATACAAAAATTGTTTTACCTAAATTGAAAAAGAAATGAACATTGAAGTAATCGGAATCAACGCCGGATTAGTGTGGAATGCACTGAACGACAATGGAAAATTGACCCTGAAAGAAATCAAAAAAGCGACAAAATTGAAAGAAAAAGAAATTTATGCCGCACTGGGTTGGTTAGCTCGCGAAGGAAAAATCTCTTTCGAAGAAGAATCTGAAGAAATCGTTATCAAACTAATTGGGTAACACGATTAAAGATAATGTATATAAAAAGAAGATGCGTAAATTAATTTATGCATCTTCTTTTTATATACATTATTTATTCAATACCGACCTTTTGTACCGGCATAACGCCTCTAAATAGTAATAATCGGCATATGTAAGAGGTACATCTATTTCCGAACTTAACGGCAAAGCCCCTACGCTATGTTTCAATAAAAAATTTCCATTTGTACCGAACTCCGCCCTATATGCAGGAGAGGACAACGAAATTAACTGGCTTTCCGCCACAGACAAATATTGTTTTTTCAATTTCGCATCGACAAAATCGCTTAACTCTATTAAGGCGGAAGCCATAATAGAGGCTGACGACGCATCGCGTTTCGCATTCGGAATATCCGGAGCATCGAAATCCCAATAAGGAATTTTATCGGCCGGCAAATTCGGGTGATTGATCAAATAAGAGGCTATTGCTTTCGCTTTATCGAGATAACGAGTTAATCCGGTCTCCCGAAACATCATTGTATAACCATACAGCCCCCATGCTTGACCGCGAGACCAAGAAGACGAATGCGAATAACCCTGCCAAGTTTCTCTCTTTTCCGGTTTTCCCGTATTAATGTCATACGAAACTACGTGATAACAACTATTATCGGGTCGGTAATGATTTTCCGCCGTTTTATCTGCATGACTAACCGCCATTCTATAAAAAGACGAATCTCCGGAATAACGAGCAGCCCACAACAACAATTCCAAATTCATCATATTATCTATGATGACCGGATATTGCCAATGTTGTTTATTAAAATCCCATGACCTTATCAATCCGATTTTTGAATTGTAGCGAGTAGATAACGATCGGGCGGCCGTCAACATAACATCCGGATAAGAGGCATTCTCGGTAATCCTATAACCGTTCCCGAAACTGCAATATATCATAAAGCCGACATCGTGATTATTGGTAGTCCATTTTTCCCGCTCTACTCTTTTCGTAAAATTTTCCGCCAACATCCGGAGAGAATCGTTTCCCGTTAACTCATACAAATACCACAACGAGCCCGGGAAAAAACCGCTTCCCCACCAACGAGAATCAGAAGTCAACAACTTACCGTCCGCATCAACGCTTTTCGGTAAAAGCATCGTATCGCTTTTCAAAGACTCTGACATCGCATACGCCTGCCTTACGGCAACATTTACCGACTGAGGTATTAGCTTTTCTAATCGTTTCTTATTTACCGATGCGCACGACTCCGATAATAAAGCTACTACGATAAACAAAAAATATGCAAGTTGTCTTTTCATTACTCGATTTTTTTAAACGTAATTATCTACAAAAATAGTCAA
>JAFUKV010000174.1 GCA_017467745.1 Bacteroidaceae bacterium
GAATTAATCGTATTCATCTACTGATTGCATAAAAAAATAATACAATTTACTAAAATATAGCACCTTTTGTGCTTGGAAGCTCATATTTGTAGATGTCTCGACGAATCGCCATCTTTACAGACCGGGCAAACGCTTTGAAGATACCTTCTATTTTATGATGCTCATTTTCACCTTCCGCCTTTATATTCAGATTCATTCGAGCAGCATCGCTAAGCGATTTAAAAAAGTGCAGAAACATTTCGGTAGGGACATCTCCTATTTTTTCTCTTTTAAACGATACATCCCAAACCAGCCACGCCCGTCCTCCGAAATCCAATGCGACGCTACACAGGCAATCGTCCATCGGCAAACAGAATCCGTAACGTTCTATTCCCCGTTTGTTTCCTAAGGCCTTGTTGAGAGCTTCGCCCAACGCAATAGCCGTATCCTCGACGGTGTGATGCTCGTCTACATGTAAATCGCCCTTAGTATGTACCATTAAATCAATTCCGGAATGACGCCCGATTTGCTCTAACATGTGATCGAAAAAACCTAATCCGGTAGATATGTCGCAGCGGCCTGTCCCGTCTAAATTGAGCCGGATATGGATGTCCGTTTCAGATGTAGTACGGATAACCTCCGCACTGCGTTCTCCGGCAAAAAGGAATTCACAGATTTTATTCCAATCGTCCGATACCAACACACAACCGTTTTGTAAACCGGCTTCGGATAGTAACGGTTCTCCTTTTTCATACGGTTGCATAAATATAGCCTTGCATCCTAAGTTTTTCGCTAATTGTACGTCGGTAAGCCGATCGCCTATTACATAAGACGCCTCCAAATCATATTCTCCATTCAGATATTTACCGAACATGCCCGTTCCGGGCTTGCGTGTAGGCAGATTCTCTTCCGGAAAAGAACGGTCTATTAATATATCGTCGAACTCAACGCCTTCATTCTTGAACGCCCGCAACATTTTATTGTGCGCCGGCCAAAACGTTTCTTCGGGAAACGAATCGGAACCTAAGCCATCTTGGTTGGTAACGATGACAAATTCAAAATCGAGTTTTTCCCGTATAAAATGCAAATTTCGGAATACTCCGGGAATAAATTCAAGTTTTTCCAAACTGTCTAATTGGTAATCGACAGGAGGTTCTACCACCAACGTTCCGTCGCGGTCTATAAACAAAGCTCTTTTTTTCGTTTTCATCGTGCCTATAATTTCGTCATCGCCTCAATCAACAGTCTGTTTTCTTCCGGAGTTCCTACCGTAATACGGAGACACCCCATACATAAAGTAATGTTGTTCCGGTTTCGGACTATAATACCGTTCTCTACCAAATACCGATAAACGGCAGATGCGTCATCTACTTTAACCAACAAAAAGTTTGCATCGCTCGGATACACTTTTTTCACAATCGACAAACGGCTTAACTCCGATGCCAACCGTACCCGTTCTTGCAACAAAATCGTTACCCACTCTTTTACCTGTCCGGCTTTCTCTAACATAGATAACGCATGTTCTTGCGTTAGTTTATTGATATTATACGGGTATTTTATTTTATTGAATATTTCTATTATCTCACGGGATGCGAATGCCATACCCAAACGGATTCCGGCACTTCCCCACGCCTTAGAGAACGTCTGTAAAACAACTAAATTGGCATATTCATTCAACAAATGTAAAAATGTAGGCTGAGACGAGAAATCTATATACGCTTCGTCTACCACCACCACTCCGGCAAACGATTTTAAAATACGCTCAACGGCGGCACGGTTCAAACTATTTCCCGTCGGGTTATTCGGCGAACAGACAAAAACGGCTTTGGTATGAGTGTCTATCGCATTCAAAACGGCGTCGGCATCTACGTTGAACTCATTATCAAGCGAAACTTTTCGATACTCTACATTATTAATATCGGCACAAACCTGATACATCCCGTATGTAGGATCTATCGCCACGACATTATCTATGCCGGGTTCGCAAAAAGCCCGATATATGAGGTCTATCGGTTCATCGCTTCCTACGCCCAAAAATATCTGTTCGGCGGGCACGCCTTTCAGTTGCGATATTTTTTCTTTTACCGCCCATTGCAACGGATCGGGATAACGATTATACGGAGCATTGTACGGATTTTCATTTGCGTCCAGAAAAACAGACGCCTCTCCCTTAAATTCGCTCCGTGCCGACGAATAAGGCTTTAAATTCCAAATATTGGGACGTACCCAAGTTTTTAAATCCATAATATGCGTTTATTTCAGGCTGTCGAGACGAACGGTAACGGCATTTTTATGTGCATCCAACTGTTCGTTTGCAGCCATAATTTCCACTATATTTCCTATTTGATTCAGTCCCTGCGCCGTGATTTCCTGAAAAGTGATTTTACGCAAAAAACTGTCCAGATTTACACCGCTATACACTTTGGCATAGCCGCTGGTAGGCAGAGTATGGTTGGTTCCCGAAGCGTAATCGCCTGCGCTTTCGGGTGTGTACGGGCCTAAAAATACCGATCCCGCATTCCGCACCTTATCTGCCAGCTCCCGATAATTAGCCGTCTGGATAATCAAGTGTTCCGGAGCATATTCATTGGTAAGCGCCATTAATTCGTCATAATCTTTCAACACAATAATTTTACTGTGCGCCAATGATTTTTCGGCCAATTCCCGACGAGGCAACAAAGCTAATTGACGCTCTATTTCTTCCTGTACCGAAGCGACAAACGAATCGTCTACCGTCATCAATATAGATTGGCTATCTGCCCCATGCTCTGCCTGCGACAAAAAATCGGACGCTACAAACGCCGGATTAGCTGAAGCATCGGCTATTACCTCAACTTCCGAAGGTCCGGCCGGCATATCTATCGCAACTTCCGACAAACTGACCAGTTGTTTCGCCGCCATTACATATTGATTGCCCGGTCCGAAAATCTTATATACCTTAGGAACGCTTTGCGTACCATACGCCATAGCCCCGATAGCCTGAACTCCGCCTAATTTGAACAGACTTGTTACCCCCGCTGTTTTCGCGGCAAAAAGAATTGCGGGATGTACCTTGCCCTCTTTATCGGGAGGGGTACACATAACGATATTCCGGCAACCGGCAATTTTTGCGGGAACCGCCAACATCAATACCGTTGAAAACAATGGAGCTGTTCCTCCCGGAATATATAACCCGACCGTATCTATTCCCACCGATTTTTGCCAGCAAGAGACACCCGGCATGGTTTCGATTTTCTGATGCTGCACAGCTTGTGAAGCATGAAACCGAAATATATTATCGTGCGCCTGTTTTATAGCCAACTTCAAATCATCCGGCAAAAGGAGGTCGGCTTCGTTCCATTCGGCATCCGAAACCTCCAAAGAGCGCAACGATACTTTATCGAACAACTCTTCGTACTTAAAAAGAGCGGCATCACCCATATCGCGAATTTCTCGCAATATTCCGGACACCTTGTCGTGCAACGCCGCATGGTCGAAATGAGGTCGGGCAGTAATATGCCCCCAATCTTTTCGTGCGGGATACTTAATTATTTCCATAATTACAATACCATTTTTTCGATATTCAATACCAATATGCCTTCCGCCCCTACGGATTTCAATTTATTGATAATTTCCCAGAAACGTTTTTCTTCGAGAACGGTATGTACCGAACTCCATCCCGGAGTAGCCAACGGCATAATTGTCGGGCTTTTCATTCCGGGCAATACAGACAACACTTGCTCGATATTGTCGGTAGGGACATTCATTAAAATGTATTTTTTGTCTTCTGCTATCTGAACGGCATTGATACGGAACAACAATTCTTCGAGAATTTCTTTTTTCTCTGCCGACAAGCGGGGATTCGCTATTAAAACGGCTTCCGATTCCATAACAATTTCTACCTCTTTCAAACGATTGCTGACCAACGTGCTGCCAGAACTTACAATGTCGAATATAGCATCGGCCAAACCTATGCCCGGCGCAATCTCCACCGAACCGGTAATTACATGAATATCGGCTTTAATACCGTTCTTTTTCAAGAAAGAAGAAAGAATTCCCGGATAAGAGGTCGCTATTTTACGCCCCTGAAACCAGTTTAAACCTTGATAATCTTCGTCTTTGGGGATAGCCAAAGACAAACGGCACTTGCTAAACCCGAGTTTTTTAACGACATCAGCAGTTTTTTCTTTTTCAACAAATTCATTCTCGCCTACAATTCCGACATCGGCAACACCGGAAGCGACAGAATCGGGAATATCGTCATCACGCAAAAACAATACCTCTATCGGAAAATTCCGAGCAGGAATCAATAACGTCCTTTTTGCCGACGATAATTTAATTCCCGCCTCAGCCAATAACTCCATAGTGTCTTCAAAAAGCCGGCCTTTGGCCTGCACTGCAATTCGTAACATAATAAATAGTTTATTTCGTAGTTAATATATTTCGTAACAAAAAAGGCCTACCGACATCCGGTAAGCCTCTCATTTTATGTTATCAGCAACACACAAATACCCGCTTACCTCTTTAAAGAGCCAAGTGATGATGGTGTTCGTGATGTAATGCCGCTATAATAATCATATACTTATTTTGTTATATGGCTGCAAATATACTGATTTTTTCAGAATACAATAATATTTGATTACTATTTTTTATTTACCGGACAGGATACGACATAAACCGGTAAATTACCGACTTTCGGGTTAACGATTATACAAATACCGTTTTATACTTTTTTTAGGCGTTTTCTGAAATTCCGTCGGGTAAAGTTGTATAGACGTTACTTGCTCATAAGGCGCTACTATTTTATTCAGATTTTGCCGTACCTCTTCGAGCGCGGCGGATAAGTCTTTACTTGAAATACCATAATTGTCTACGGCTTCGTAATCGGGATAAACCAACGCTATCAGTTTCCCGTTTTTTTCTATCACAAGACTTTCCATTATAAAAGGCATATTATTTAACTTAGCTTCGATTTCTTCCGGATAAATATTCTGCCCGTTCGCTCCAAGAATCATAGTCTTAGCCCGCCCCCGTATAAAAATAGTTCCATCGGCAGTTACCGTACCCATATCGCCGGTATGGAGCCAACCGTCCCCATCGATAACTTGGTTGGTAGCTTCCTCGTTTTTATAATACCCTTTCATAACGTTTTTCCCCCGTACCAACAATTCTCCCGAAATGTTCTCCGGATCAGGAGAGTCTACCTTTACTTCCATTATATCGGGCAATATACGTCCGGCTGAACCGGGAATAAACTCTGAATGATGCGTATAGCTAATCAAAGGGGCGCACTCGGTCATACCATATCCCACCGTAAAAGGAAACTTGATTTTATGCAAGAACGACTCCACTTCCGGATTTAACGGCGCTCCACCCACAATAACCTGCTCAAAACGTCCCCCGAAAGCGTCTATCAGTTTTTTACGGATTTGCCCGTAAATCTTGGTATCTAATAACGGTACATTAAGCGCCAGCTTCAATGGCAACTTATTCAGCATGGGTGAAATTTGTTTTTTATAGATTTTTTCTAAAACAAGCGGTACTGTTAGAACAAGATTCGGCTTCACCTCTTCAAACGCTTTTAATAAAATTTTAGGCGAAGGTATCTTTCCCAACAAAATAACGTGCGTACCTACCGCCATAGGTGTCAAAAAATCGAATGCGCAGCCAAACGCGTGAGCCAACGGCAAAAATGTAAGGCATTTACTACCTTTATAATGTAACTGCGATTGCATACCGAAAACAATATTCCCGCTCAAATTATCCCCCGTCAACATAACTCCCTTAGTAAACCCTGTGGTCCCCGACGTATAATTCAATTCTATGACTTTATCGTTTCCCAGTTCGGCATATCTTACATCATCTTTTGTAAAACCGAGAGGATAGGCTTTTCGGAAATGAGTTTCCATATCAGACATATATTGCGTTATATCCTCTCCGTCTCTCTGACAAAAGCAACTGTAATCGGACAAGGATAATATTCCACGCAACTGCGGCAGTTTTTCTTCTTCCAGATTTTCCCATACATTACCGCCGGCAAAAAGCATTACCGACTCGGAATGATTAACGATATGTTGCACATCATTCGGATTAAAATCCTGTAAAATGGGTACGACAATGGCTCCATACGTAACAACAGACATGAACGCAATGCACCATTGAGGCGTATTTTTCCCTATCAGTGCGATTTTATCGCCGCGCCTCACCTGACAATGGCGGAACAACAAATGAATTTTCGCTATTTCAACCGCCATATCTTTGTAAAGATACGTTTTATTCTCATTATAATCGGTCAAAGCAGGTAAATCCCAATTCTCTTTGAATGACGCCTCATATATCTTGATAAAATTTTCTTGTATCATAAATTTATCACCTTATCTAATGCAAATATAGAATTTTCGACGAAACAATTCAGTTTTTATCCGCTAACTAATGTTACAACATTATACACACGCCATAATTTTAGATAAATAAATAAAAATGCACTTATCCGAATCATAAACAACAGATGATAATTTTGCGGCTAATCCTAACTTTTTTCATACTTTTGCATACGTATCGCAAAATACGGTAAAATACATAGATACGGAAAATGATTGATAATACGATATTCAAAGATAAAAAAGCCGCTTACTTCACGTTGGGCTGTAAATTGAACTTTGCCGAAACATCTTCTATATCCCGCTTATTAGAACAAAACGGATTCAGAAAGGTACGTGCCGGAGAAAAAGCCGATATTTGTATTATCAATACCTGTTCGGTAACAGAATTGGCCGATAAAAAGAGCCGGCAGACAATCCGCAAAATATCACGCCAGCATCCCGGCGCATTCGTTGTAGTTACCGGATGTTACGCACAATTAAAACCGGATACGGTCGCACACATAGATGATGTTGATTTAGTATTGGGAGCAGAACACAAAATGGATATTCTCAATTATCTCGGAAACTTAACAAAAAAGGCCGACGGGAATATCGTATCGAGCAAAAGTTCGGAAATCAAAACATTTGCGCCGTCGTGTTCGCAAGATGACCGTACCCGACACTTTTTAAAAGTACAAGACGGTTGCGATTACTTCTGTTCGTATTGCACAATTCCGTTCGCACGCGGAAGAAGCCGTAACGGAGCGATAGAAAGTTTGGTAAGCCAAGCCCGTGAAGTAGCGGAAAAAGGCGGAAAAGAAATCGTATTGACCGGCGTAAATATCGGAGACTTCGGGAAATCGACCGGCGAAACGTTTTTCGATCTGGTAAAAGCGCTCGATACCGTAGAGGGAATAGAGCGTTACCGTATATCATCTATCGAACCGAACCTATTGACGGACGAAATTATAGAATACGTTGCCGGTTCAAAACGGTTCGCCCCTCATTTTCATGTCCCTTTACAATCAGGTAGCGACGATGTATTACGTTTGATGAAGCGGCGTTACGACACGCAATTGTTCAGGCATAAAATGGAAACGATAAAAAAATTCATACCGGACGCATTTATCGGCATCGATTTGATTGTAGGTGTGCGGGGCGAAACGGATAAGTTTTTCAATGATGCCTATAAGTTTGTTTCATCATTGCCTGTCTCTCAGTTACACGTATTCACTTATTCGGAACGGCCTAACACCCAAGCGTTGAAAATAGATTACATAGTTTCTCCCGAAGAAAAACATAATAGATGCAAACAGATGCTCGCCCTTTCCGAACAAAAATTAAAGCAATTCTATTTTTCGCAAAAAGGGAAAATACGCGAAGTCTTATTTGAACAGCCCCGCAAAGGAATGCCGATGCACGGATTCACCGATAATTACATTCGTGTAGAGTTACCTGCCATTCCCGAACTGATAAATACCATCGGCAAAGTAAAACTATCAGACATTTACAATAAAGCAGGCGACGCCCTTTGCGTAGAACGAATTACACAATAAATATGAATTTGCGAAAAATTTTGTACTTCCCTCTCTATATATACCTGAAACTGCATGCCTTAATGCCGTTAAACGTGTTATATATATTGGCCGACATACTGTTTTTCCCCCTCTATTACATAATCAGATATCGCAGGAAATTAATACGCGAAAACTTATCCGCATCGTTTCCCGAAAAAAGTAAAAGCGAGATAGTCTCTCTCGAAAAAAAATTTTACCGCCATTTCTGCGATTATATTGTAGAAACCATCAAATTAATGCACATTTCAGATGAGGAGATGAAACGGCGTATGGTATTCACAAACGCAGAAATGGTACAGGAATTTCTCGACAACGGACAATCTTGTATAATGCTTTTAGGGCACTACGGTAACTGGGAATGGGTACCCTCAGTAAGTCTATGGTTACCTAAACATAAATATATATTATCCCAGATTTACCGTCCTCTGAAAAACAAATGGTTCGATGACTTCTTTCTGCAACTACGTAGCCGTTTCGGATCGAGAAGCATTGCCAAACAAGATACCCTGCGGACAATTTTATCTTTCAGGGCATCCGGCAAACCCTCTATTACAGGTTTTATAGCCGACCAAACTCCCTCTCCCGCCAACATTCATTTCCGTACTGCATTTCTCGGGAGAAAAGATACCGCCATATTAACCGGAGCGGAAAAAATAGCTCGAAAAACTGGTTTCGTTGTAGTTTATTTAGATGTGGAATGCCCCAAAAGGGGCTATTATACTGCCACTTATAAATTAATTTCCGATACTTCCCAAAACACAAAAGAGTTTGAGATTACAACAAAATACACGGAAGAGATGGAAAAAACCATCCTCCGCGCACCTCAATATTGGCTATGGACGCATAACCGGTGGAAACATAATCTTCCTGAATCATGAAACAAGTATCGGTTGTCATATTAAATTGGAACGGGCGCAAACTGTTAGAACAATTTTTGCCTTCCGTAATACGTCATACCCCCGATAGCATAGCCGACGTCGTTGTTGCAGACAACGGTTCTACCGACGATTCCGTTAAATGGACCATGCAGCAATATCCGCAGATAAAAATCATACGGTTAAAAGAGAATCTCGGATATGCGGGAGGCTATAACAAAGCGTTAGAATTGATAGATACCCCTTACGCTGTATTATTAAACTCCGATGTGGAAGTAGCCGAAGGATGGCTGTCTCCCCTTATCGACTTTTGCCAAGATAATCCGGAAGTCGGGGCATGTCAACCTAAAATAAAATCGTATCGTAACCGCTCCTTTTTCGAATACGCAGGCGCTTCCGGCGGTTTTATAGATAAATACGGATACCCTTATTGCAGGGGACGCATATTCTCAACCGTAGAACAAGATAACGGGCAATACAACAATACGGCAGATATATTTTGGGCTTCCGGCGCATGTTTGCTTATAAGGACAAAACTTTTTCATGAGGTAGGCGGATTCGATTCGCTGTTTTTCGCCCACATGGAAGAGATAGATCTTTGCTGGCGTATTTTATTAACGGGAAAAAGGATTTGCGTGATACCTCAAAGTGAGGTTTTTCATCTCGGATCCGCTACCTTAACAGAAGCAAATCCGCAAAAAACATTTCTCAATTTCAGAAATAACCTGCTAATGCTCTATAAGAATCTTCCGAAAAAAGACGGCCGTCCTTTACTTTTTAAGAGAAGATTGCTCGACACTGCGGCATTTTTTAAATTTCTGCTTACCGGAAAAATACAAAACGCATTTGCCGTTATACGGGCGCATAATGATTTCCGCAAACAAAAATCTCGCTATCGGCAACAACCGGCAACCAACATTCTGAACAATTTTAAAGAAGCCTCCCGCAACATAACGGTCGATTATTTTATTCGAAAACAGAAATATTTTAAATCATAGAACCTTTTTTCTTTTATAACTATTGTTATAATAATCCCGCATTCTGAAAGATAAAAAGCGATAAATATTCGGATTTGTTAAAAATCTGACTAAATTTGCACTGATTTATTACACACTTATCATAAAAATAAGATTAAAAGAAATAACGATACAATATTCATTTATGGAAAAGAATAGAATTATAAGCGAAAAGGTAAAATCCGTACGCGAAAGTAAGAATATCAGCCGAGAAGAGGTGTCAGAACGTTCGGGATTAAGCCTTGAACAAATAACCCGAATAGAAGAAAACAAAGACCTGCCCGCTTTAGCTATCCTTTTAAAAATAGCCCGCGCTTTGGGCGTGCGTTTAGGCACGTTCTTAGATGATCAAGAAAACATAGGCCCGGTAGTTTGCCGTAAAAACGAAAGCGCATCCTGCATCAGTTTCTCAACCAATTCATC
>JAFUKV010000175.1 GCA_017467745.1 Bacteroidaceae bacterium
ATTCGTTTTATTGTGGACGAAAACAGGATGCGGAGGTTTTGTGGACGGATGAGATGTTGTCTCATACCAATTATACGCTTGAACAAGTAGAAATGTCTCCTAAAATGATGATAAAAGAGGCGCGGAAAATTATCCGTATTCAAGACGAACCGTTTGATGGATTGTCTTCGTTAGCATATGCTCGGTTATTTCATTATGCCCGTAAGCGGGGATCTGTTGTGCTTTGCGATGGGCATGGGCTGGATGAGGTGTGGTCGGGAAACAAAACTATGCCGGTTATGGCATCTTCTCGAATATTGTCGACTTTATCTTCCGATTTGGTATCACAGTCTTATATTCCGGAATATCCTTCTCCGTTTTCAACACAGGAGGCAAACGATAGGTTCGCTGCGATTTTTTATACATCTTTACCAGCTCGGTTAAGATTTAACGATAGAGTAAGTATGGCATATTCTACCGAATTGCGTAAACCGTTTTTAGACCATCGGCTGATAGAATATGCTTTTGCGTTGCCGGAAACGTTGAAAGTACGTAATTGTACGGATAAGTGGATTCCTCGCCAGATAGCCGCATCGTTGCTTCCGGGCAATATTCGGTTGGCTCCAGCTGGGATAGGTACGGATAAATCTCAGCTATGGCTTATTGGTAATTTGTCTGAGTGGGTAGAAGATACGATCGATAGTTTGCGGTATAGCGATATTTCCTCATGGTTTAATTTTTCGCAATTAAGAGATGTTTGGAAAAGGTTTAAACAGGGAATGTCCGATGAGACAGGTATTATCTGGAAATGGATTAATCTAAATATGTTACTTCTTAAAAAGTAGGTAAATAATAAGCAGCGTTATTGTCGGAAATAGCGTCTTGCAATAAAGTGAGTGTTAATGAATTTATAGTAAATAGGATGAGAAGAGTGTTTTTATGTATGCTCGTTTCTTTATTGTTGGTTAACGTAGGATGTAAAGAAAAGGATGCAAAATTGGATGTAAAAAAATTAGTGGGCTCGTGGAATGGCATAGCACTTAAAGTAAAGGGGCGTACTGTCGAAATGCCGGAAAGAGAACCTATGTTGGTATTTTCTGATAGCAACCAGGTTACAGGTTTTGCAGGATGTAACAGTTTCTTTGGTACATATAAGGTAGAAAATAACCGTTTACAGATACAGCCCGGTGGCATAACGATGGCTTTTTGTCAAGATATGGAGTTTGAGAGTTTGTTTATTAAGTCTTTATCGTCTGTATCGAAGGCAAAGATTAATGATTCTCAAATAGAGATGTCAGATAAATCCGGTGATACGATTTTGGTTTTTTCTTCATTCCGAAATATTGGTATAGCAGAAGATGAAAAAGGGTGTAATAAAGCTGCCGGTTATACATGGTCTGACGTACGGAAAGAGTGTGTGCGGTTGTTCGATTCGGGAGTGCGGCTGAATCCGGTATCTCGCGATTCGTCTTCTGCTGTTTTGTCGGCATTCCTTATATTCTCTCCGGATTCTTTGCAGGTAGAATTATTTATGCCGGATGCCGAGGAACATCCTTTATTGGATAGACGAGTACTTCCGGATAGTACATTTGTTTGGAATATGGAAGATGATGATACGCCTAATGTACGTAAAGAAAATGGAGTGTGGACGCTTTCAAAGAGAGGAATACTCCTTTACGTGGAAAATCCTATATAAATAGTTTACAGTGGAGTAAATGGGAAAAAATGCTATTATATCAAATAAATGCAATATTTTGTCAGGAAAGAAAAAAAACGTTTTGCGGTACAAATATCGACTTTTGAATTGCTGTAAAAAAACAAGATCTGGATTTTGGTATGAAGCTGGTGCGGTATCTTTTAGAGGAAAAGGTAACGATACTACATTTGGTATTGAGTGATAGCTTGATATTGAGCTTACACGGAAAATAAATTTGTTTATAGATTGAAAGCAGCTGTGTACAAATACTCAGCTGCTTTCGTAATGGTGTTTATATCGGTAAATAGTTTCTATCAGTAAGATACGGTAACGGTTTCATAATTAGACTGCGGTATGTTATAACCGTCTCTACGGGCATCTGCTCGAGTATTTCGCATCTCTTTTTGCGCTTTTCTCAGGTTTTGTTTCATGCCTGTATAACTGACGGTTCCCCAAGTGCCATTAGCAGAACCTCGTACATCTTTTCCATCTTTTTTCTCTTTC
>JAFUKV010000176.1 GCA_017467745.1 Bacteroidaceae bacterium
AACCCCAAGTTGATACTTGCCGATGAACCTACCGGTAATTTGGATTCTAAAAACGGTAGAGAAGTTATGACACTGCTAAGCGAATTGAATAAAGAAGGCACTACCATCGTAATGGTAACTCACTCTCAACACGATGCAGGATATGCCTCTCGAACAATTAATCTCTTCGACGGTGAAGTTGTAACCGAAGTGCGTTTGTAAAAATAAAATCGCCTCAAAAGTTGGAGTAAAACTTTTGAGGCGATTTTTAATGCGTTAACTTATTTATTTCTTTACAGAGAATTTATAAATACATTCGCTGGTATATTTTTCACCGGGATTGAGTTGAGCGGTAGGCCACTCGGGTTTGTTTGGCGTATCGGGGAATTTTTGAGTTTCCAGACACGCTGCCGTACGATGTTTGTAAACAATACCTTTTTTACCGGTCAATGTTCCGTCCAAGAAGTTACCTGCATAGAACTGGATACCCGGTTCGCTGGTATATACATCCAAAACGATTCCCGTAGCGGGACACTCCAATGTAGCGGCTACTTGACTAATATCGCCTTTGGTATTCAAGACCCAGTTATGGTCATAACCTTTACCGTTTTTCAACTGTTCGTTATCATTATCGATACGTGCGCCGATAGCCATCGGAGAGGTAAAGTCAAGATCTGTACCTTTCACCGAAACAATTTCGCCGGTTGTCATAAAAGTAGAGTCGATAGGCGTTGTCTGGTCTGCATTGATAGTCAACACAAAATCGGCATTCGTATTAACAGGATTACCGGACAAGTTAAAATACGAGTGGTTAGTAAAGTTCACTACCGTTGATTTGTCAGTTTCAGCTTCGTATTTAATATCGATAGCATTATCGTCGGTAAGGGTAAACAACACTTTATAAGTCAAGTTTCCGGGAAAACCCTCTTCACCGTCTTTTGAAAATCCGGTTAATTCGAGTGTTTGGCCGTTTATCTGTTTAGCGTCCATTACAGCGTATTGAAAACCGTTAGGCCCGCCATGCAAACAGTGAGGACCGTTGTTAGCCGGTAATTGATACGTTTGGTCTCCAATAGAAAATTTAGCGTTGCCAATGCGATTAGCATAACGTCCGATAGTAGCGCCGAAATCTTGCGGATATGTTTTATAATCCATTACCGAATCAAAACCTAACACAACATCCTGATTATTCCCGTTTTTATCCGGAACAACAATAGAAACGATACGCCCGCCGAAATTCGTAATGCAGACCTCCATGTTATTTTTGTTTTTCAACACGAATAAATCAGTCTTTTTACCGTCTATCTCACGTTGAAAATTCGATTTCAACAGACCTGAAAGAGTAGCTTCTTCGTTAGCCTGTTTTTCAGTACATGCTGTCAAAACAAACAGCAATGTAGCAAATGTTAAAAAAAACTTTTTCATTTTTGTGACACTATTTAAATTATCTCTTTTTCATTCTTTTAAAATCGGGTGCGAAGATAAAACATTTTTTCTTATTATCGAGAATAAAATATTTTTTACTGCTTAAATCTGAGGCGTACCTATCAACTCGAACGGCTGCGCGTCGATAACCCGAACATTATAAAAATTGCCGACAACCAAAGGAACATTTTTCTCTACCAACACTTCGGGATCTACTTCGGGCGAATCGTACTGTGTACGGCCTATATAATAATCGGCATCTTCCCGGTCTATAACCACCCGAAAAGTTTTACCTATTTTATTGCGATTGGTCTCGTATGCAATCTCCTCCTGTATAGCCATCAGTTCATCTAACCGTTGCTGTTTTACCGCTTCCGGTATTTCATCTTTATAGTGTTTCGCTGCATAGGTTCCCTCCTCCTCAGAATATGCAAACGCCCCCATACGTTCAAAACGGACATCTCGCACAAATGATTTCAACTCTTCAAAATCTTGCTCTGTTTCGCCCGGATGCCCCACCATTAAAGTCGTGCGCAAATGTATGCCGGGCACTTCGC
>JAFUKV010000177.1 GCA_017467745.1 Bacteroidaceae bacterium
CACCGTTTACCATAGGAGAAGCAAGCGATGTTTTAGCGCATCTCACATTTCTTAGTAACTTCAAACCGCTCGAATCGGGAAAAGTTACCGCAACTTTAATCACCGATGCCGACAACATCAGCCAAACGCTCGATAACCCGACTCATCCGGGCATTTACAAATTCTCTTTAACCCCGAAACAAGCAGGAAGCGGTAAAATTGTTTTTGACATTCAAACAGCAGAAAGGACATCACAAATCGTTATACCGAACATTACCTTTTACAAAGACGAACACACCGCCCACCACGAAGCCGAAGAGCAAAAAATATCAAGCAGCAACGGCATAGCTTTTTCGAAAGAAATGAGTTGGAACGTAGATTTCTCAACAGAAGAGAGCCGTACTGAGCCTTTCGGACAAATCATCCGCACAATGGCGCAAATTCAACCCTCGCAAGGCGATGAACAAGTTATAACAGCAAAAGCCGCCGGTATCGTGGTCATCCCCGAAAATGGAATGATAGACGGAAAAGCCGTCAATGCCGGACAAACGCTTTTCTTCATCGAGAGCGGCAGCATGGCGGATAATAACCTGACAGTACGTTATCGCGAAGCCGAAAGCAATTACAATAGAGCTAAAAAAGAATACGAACGTAAACAACCGCTTGCCAAAGACAAGATAGTGAGTGAAAAAGACTTGCTCCAAGCAAAAGCCGATTTTGAAATAGCCGAAGCCACTTATAACAACTTACGTAAAAATTTTGCGTCAGGCCGTCAATCGGTAACAACGCCCATCAACGGATTCGTAAAACAACTGCTTGTCCGCAACGGAGAATATGTCGAAGCCGGACAACCAGTCGTAGCCGTTTCTCAAAACCGTAATCTCTTTATCAAAGCCGAGATTCAACCGAGATACTATTCGTTGTTAGAAAACATATCAGACGCCAATTTCCGTATGCTCAACGACCAAACTGTTTATACGCTCGAAGAACTTAACGGACGTTTAGTGTCATACGGCAAATCCACCGAAATTGACAATCCTCTTATTCCTGTTGTATTTCAAGTAAATAATACGGTTAAATTGCTGCCGGGATCATTTGTCGAACTATTCATTAAGACACGTAATACACTCCCTTCCGTTACCGTACCTAATATCTCTCTGGTTGAAGAGATGGGCAATTATTTTGTCTACGTACAACTCACACCCGAATTTTTCGAAAAACGAGAAGTCAAAATAGGCAAAACAGATGGTGTCCGAACAGAAATTCTTTCCGGAATACAAAGCGGTGAACGGATTGTTGCCAAAGGCGCCGTATTGGTAAAATTGGCACAAGCATCCGGTACGCTCGATGCCCATTCCGGTCATGTACACTAAAAGGAGGAGGGACGTTTTATGGACTTTATCAACGGCATAATCCGGTTCTCTTTAAAGAACCAGCTATACATTCTGTTGGGAGCAGTTCTGCTTGTTTTGGGCGGATTATACTCCTCTCAGAAAATGGATATAGACGTTTTTCCCGACCTAACGGCGCCTACGGTTGTTATTATGACAGACTCTCACGGTATGGCGGCCGAAGAGGTAGAACGTTTGGTAACCTTTCCTATCGAAACGGCTGTAAACGGAGCGACAAACGTACGCCGTGTACGTTCGGCTTCTATGTACGGTTATTCGTTCGTTTGGGCGGAATTTAACTGGGGAATGGATATTTTCCGTGCCCGGCAAATAGTCAGCGAAAAAATGGTTACCCTAAACGACGCCTTACCCGAAGGCATTACTCCGGTAATGGCTCCGCAATCCAGCGTTATGGGCGAAATACTTTTTGTCGGTATGCAAGCTGACACAACGTCGATGATGGAACTGCGCACTCTGGCCGAATGGGTACTAAAACCGGCTATCTTAGCCACAGGCGGCGTATCGCAAGTAACCATTATAGGAGGCGATTATAAACAATACCAGATTCTTGCCGACCCGCAGAAAATGGATGCCTACGGTGTTACAATGGCCGAATTAGAATCGGTAGGACAAACTTTCAGTACCAATTCCGTAGGCGGTGTAGTACGAGACTTCGGCAACGAATTCGCTTTGAGAGGAATTGCCCGTACAACAGACTTAGACGAATTAGGCGCGACTTTCGTCAAAATGAATAACGGTAAACCGATTATTGTATCAGACGTTGCGGATGTCGTAATAGGCAGCGCCGTAAAAATGGGGCACGCTTAGAAAAATGCCTCACCCGCCTTTATTATTTCCCTTTCAAAACAACCCAATATCAACCCGCTCAATGTAAAGGAAAAACTAGAAGAGAATTTGAAAAATATTCAAAAATCTCTCCCCGCCGATGTAAGAATAGACACCGGTATCTTCCGTCAAGCCGATTTCATCGAAACCTCAGTAAACAATGTAGGCAGAGCGTTATTAGAAGGTGCAATTTTCGTAATCATCGTATTGTTTATTTTCTTAAACAGTTTCCGAACTACCGTTATTTCTATCATTGCCATCCCCCTGTCGCTACTGGGAACACTGGTGGTGTTGAACCTTCTCGGAATGGATATCAATACCATGACGTTGGGCGGTATGTGCATTGCCATCGGATCGTTGGTAGACGACGCTATCATAGATGTTGAGAATGTTTATAAACGGTTGCGACAAAACCACCGTAAACCCAAAGAAGAACGCCAATCTGTTTTTAACATCGTGTTTGAAGCCTCAAAAGAGATTCGCGCTTCTATACTGAACGCAACATTCATCATTATGGTGGCTTTTATTCCGTTATTCTTCCTTTCCGGCATGGAAGGACGCATGCTTAAACCGCTTGGTATAGCATATATTATCTCTTTATTCATGTCTCTTATCGTTGCGATGACGGTTACACCGTTGCTCTGTAAAAAGATGTTATCCGACGAAAAATATTTGACTAAAAACGAAAAAGACAGCCAACTCACTCAAAAATTATCTGCCGGTTATTTCAATTCGCTCTCGTGGGTGCTGAATCACAAGAAAGGCGTATTAAGCGCAACTATAACCGTTTTTGTTGTAACAATCATTTTGTTTTTTACAATGGGACAAAGTTTCCTGCCGGAATTTAATGAAGGTTCTGCAACTATCTCGGCTGTGGCTAAACCCGGAGTATCGCTCGAAGTAAACAATGAATTGGGTAACATGATGGAAACGGAATTATTAAAAATTCCGGAAGTAACCGGAACAGCACGTCGTACCGGTCGAGGCGAACTGGACGAACACTCGCAAGCCATTAACAGTGCGGAAATAGACGTACAATTTACTTTGAAAGACCGCAGTCGTGAAGAGGTATTTAACGACATGCGAGAACGTTTGGCCGGAGTACCGGGTATTGCGGCAACCATCGGACAACCGTTAGGACACCGTATAGACCACATGCTTTCAGGCACACGCGCTAATATCGCTATCAAACTTTTCGGTACAGATCTAAGCCGCATGTTCATGATCGGAAACCAAATTAAAAGTTCCATTTCCGGCATAGAGGGTCTGGTAGATATTGCTGTTGAACAGCAGACAGAAACCCCTCAACTGCAAATACGGGCAAACCGTTCAGCCTTAGCCAAATATGGAATCAGTATAGAAGAGTTTAATAAATTCATCGAATTGGCTTTCTCGGGAGATAAAATAGCAGACATATATGAAGGCCAACGCAGCTTCGACTTGGTATTGCGTCTCAACAAAAACTATACGGAAAATATAGAATCAGTGAAAAAAGCGTTGATAGACACAGGCGACGGACGTAAAATACCGCTTGAAGAGGTTGCTGAAATCGTATCGACAGGCGGTCCGAATACTATATCTCGCGAAAACGTACAACGTAAACTGGTCGTTTCCGCCAATACGTCCGGACGAGACGTAGGCAGCATTATAAAAGATATTCGAGAAACGATAGATGAAAATATCACCCTTCCCGAAGGATACCGCATAGAATATGGAGGACAGTTTGAAAGCGCCCAAAGCGCATCACGCACCCTATTTATCGCTACAATCGCCTCTATTTTGATTATTTTCTTATTGTTATTCGGAGAATTCCGTAATGCTTCTCTTTCTGCTATCGTTCTTTTAAATTTACCGTTAGCATTAATCGGAGGCGTTTTAGCCGTCTATCTTACTTCCGGAATTATCAGTATCCCTTCCATTATCGGGTTCATCACGTTATTCGGTATCGCCACCCGTAACGGAATATTGCTCATATCAAAATATAAGCATCTGCAAGAGGCGGGTACACCATTACACGAAACCGTATTGCACGGTTCTATCGACCGTCTGAATCCGATTTTAATGACTGCTCTCACATCGGCATTAGCGTTAATCCCACTGGTTTTCAACGGAGATAAACCGGGCAACGAAATTCAAAGTCCGATGGCCATTGTCGTATTAGGCGGCCTACTAACCTCTACATTACTCAACATTTACCTGATGCCTATCGTATATGAATGGTTCGCAAAAAGAAAATTAAAGGAGAAAACAAAATGAAAAGATTCATATTCTGCATATCGGCTCTATGGCTATCCGTATCTGCATTTTGTCAAGACATATATACCCCGATATTAGAGCAGATAGAGCAAAACAGCACAACGCTCAGCGCGCTGCAAGAACTTATGAAATCGCAAAAACTGAGCAATAAAACCGGGCTTACACCTGCCGATCCCGAAGTGGAATTCGGTTATCTTTGGGGAAGCCCCATTGCCATAGGAAATAAAAAAGATGTCAGCGTAAGCCAGACTTTCGATTTTCCGACTGTGTACACACAAAAGCATAAGTTATCTAACTTACAAAACAACAGCGTTGAGTATGAGTACAAATCACAACGTATGGATTTGTTGCTCACCGCCAAAACAACTTGTATAGAACTGGTCTATTACAACGCTTTATTTGAATTGTATAGCAGACAACTTGATAATGCCAGACAAATAGCGGAGGCTTTTGAAAAAATGCAGGCGACGGGCGATGCCAATCGATTAGAGCACAACAAAGCCATGCTCAATTATACCAACTTCGAAAACGAAATAAAACGAATAGACCTTGAACGCAAACGATTGTTATCAACATTAACAGGTCTTAATGGCGGTAAACTTATTACGTTCGACACGAAATCTTTCGGAGCAGTCTCATTCCCCTCTGATTTCGAAAGTTGGTACACAACCGCCGAAGCAGGAAATCCGGCTTTACAATATCTCAAATCGCAAGTAGACGTCAACAATAGGCAAATACAACTTTCTCGAGCATCAAGTCTTCCGAAATTTTCAATCGGTTATGCCGGCGAATTTGTCAAAGGAGAAGAATTTCAAGGCATAACGGTAGGCATGTCCATCCCCTTATGGGAAAATAAAAACCATGTAAAACAGGCCAAAGCCGCCGCTAAGGCATCGGAACAAATGGAAAAAGATGCGAAAATGCAATACTATAACCAATTAAAAAATCTGTATGAAGAGGTTATGCAATTGCAAGAAAACATCGCCCGTTACAATACCGTACTGAACCAGAACGATAACGAAGAATTATTGTTCAAAGCATACAACGGAGGCGAACTATCTTTATTAGATTATCTGCTCGAAATAGAATACTACTTCGACGCTTACGATAAACGATTACAGGCAGAACGCGATTTAGAGCTGGCATTAGCCTCGCTTAACGCCTATCAACTGTAACAATTTCAACGGCAGAGAAGTGAAGTTCTCTGCCGTTAAACAATATCGGAAAAACACCCATTCGGAAGGTACAATTAAACCATACTTAACCAACAAAGAACTACACACTTATATTCGCTCTGACTTTGCCGTTTTTACGTAAAATATTATTACCTTTGCTCTTGTATAAACAAACATCAACCTAACATGAGAATAAAATCATTATTTATCGGGACAACGCTTTTTTTAAGCGCTATTTCCGTTCACGCCGACGAAGGAATGTGGTTGCTTCCCTTATTGAAACAACATAACACTGAACAACTGAAAAAATTAGGACTGAACTTAGATCCGGATGAAATATACAACCCTGACGGAACCTCCTTAAAAGACGCCATCGTTATTTTCGGTGGAGGCTGTACCGGAGAAATCATATCGCCCGAAGGATTGTTGATAACCAACCATCATTGCGGATACGGTTCTATACAACAACATAGTACGGTAGAACATAATTACCTGAAAGACGGATTTTGGGCGATGAGCAAAAAAGACGAGATTCCGACTCCGGGACTTAAAGTGCAATTTATCGACAAAATAGAAGACGTTACCGATTATGTAAAGGAAGCATTAGATAACGATCCGAATCCGTCTCCTGAAAAATTCCTATCCGGGAAATTTTTAAAAGAACTGGCCACTGCCCGTGCAGGAAAAGAATTTCTCAGCGAAAATCCGTGGATAGAAGTAGAAATAAAACCTTTCTACGGAGGAAACAAATATTACATGTTTACGAAGAAAATTTACTCGGACGTTCGTTTTGTCGGCGCACCTCCCTCTTCTATCGGAAAATTCGGAGCCGATACGGACAATTGGATGTGGCCAAGACATACATGCGACTTTTCTCTTTTCAGAGTATATACCGATAAAAACGGGAATCCGGCAAAATATTCTCCGGACAACGTTCCCTTGAAAGCGAAAAAATATCTAAACATTTCTCTATCCGGAATAAAAGACAACGATTTTACCATGATTATGGGATTTCCCGGCAGCACAAACCGCTACTATACATCATGGGACATCAAACAACGCCGAGACATATCGAATGCCGTTCGTATAGATATGAGAGGTATTCGCCAAGAAGAAATGTTAGCTGAAATGTTAGCCGACCCGAAGGTACAAATACAGTACGCCGCAAAATATTCCGGTTCGAGCAACTATTGGAAAAATTCTATCGGTATGAATCAAGCGATAGACAAATTGAATCTGATAGCTAAAAAACAAAAAGAAGAAACGGAATTTAAAACTTGGGCGCAACAGCAAGGGAAACAAATATATGCCGATGCTCTCGACAACATCCGCGAAGCTGTTGAAAAAAGAGACTCTGTAACTTACCAGCTGTCTATGCTAAACGAAGCGTTGGTAAACGGTGTAGAGTTCAGCCGCGTTCCTTTTTCTTTTAAAGAATTAAAAAACGCTCTCGAACAAAATAACAAAGACATTATACAAAAACAACTTCAAGAGTTGGAACTCACATATCACGCTTTCGCCAATAAAGATTATAGCCCCAAAGTTGACAAACGGGTATCGAAAGTGATGATTAAGGCCTATGCTGACAGAATTAAAGCACAAGACCGTCCGGATATATTCTCTCTTATCGAGAAAAAATACAAAAACAA
>JAFUKV010000178.1 GCA_017467745.1 Bacteroidaceae bacterium
ATGGTCAAACAACAGAAATGGAGGCATTGGTGCAATCGCGAATGAATGAAGCTACCGATGATGATTTGTCCAATATTATCTATACTTCGGGTACTACGGGAGAACCGAAAGGAGTTATGTTGCCACATTCTAATTTTTTAGAAGCGATGCGCATACACGACAGACGATTAGTTTCTATTTCTGAGAAGGATGTCTCTTTATGCTTTTTACCCTTAACGCATATTTTTGAGCGGGCATGGACATATTTTTGTTTTACCGAACGCATTAGGGTAGATATAAATTTAGACCCGAAAGAGATACAGAATATTATCAAGGAAGTGCGTCCTACCATCATGTGCAGTGTACCCCGTTTTTGGGAAAAGGTTTATACGGCTGTTCAAGAGAAAATATCTTCAACTCAGGGTATTGCAAAAAAAATGATGTTGCGGGCTTTGGCGGTAGGCCGTAAATATAACTTGGTTTATAAACGAGAAGAAAAGAATGCGCCTCTTTGGCTGAAATGGCAATATAAATTTTATGATAAGCTGATTCTTAGTAAAGTAAGAAAAGCTATCGGTATTGAGAACGGAAATATATTCCCGACAGCGGGAGCTCCTCTGTCTGATACCATCAATGAATTTCTGCATGCGTGCGGAATTAATATATTGTACGGTTACGGATTGTCTGAAACAACGGCTACCGTTAGTTGCTTCGATATTACAGGATACAATGTGGGAACGGTGGGAACGGTTATGCCGGATGTTCAAGTTAAGATAGGCGACAATAACGAGATATACGTAAAAGGAAAAACCGTCATGAAGGGCTATTACAAAAAACCTGAAGAAACCGCTAAGGTTTTTACGGAAGACGGTTGGTTTAAAACGGGCGATGCCGGAAAATTAGGTAAAAACGGCGGATTGGTTCTGACTGAACGTATAAAAGACTTGTTTAAAACTTCTAACGGGAAATATATTGCTCCGCAGGCGTTAGAAACACGTATAGGAGAGGACAAATATATTGATCAGGTAGCGGTTATCGGTGATCAACGTAAATATGTAACGGCTATTATTATTCCGGCTTATGAGGCGTTGAAAGAATATGCCGCACAGAAACAAATACAATACCGAAATCTGGAAGAACTGGTAAAAAATCAAAAAATACAGTCGTTGATTCAAGAACGGATTAATGAGTTACAAAAAAATTTCGCTCGATTCGAGCAGATTAAAAAATTTACTTTGTTACCTCGTGCATTCAGTATGGAAGCGGGAGAATTGACTAACACGCTGAAAATACGTCGTCCGGTTATTAATCAGCGGTATAAGAGCGAAATAGAAGCGATGTACGCTTAACGGTATAATATTAAATTGTTGTCAGGGCAGCCCCGTTTTATCAGGACTGCCCTGCTTTGATAAAAAAAGAACTATGATTACAGCAGATCAATTAAAAGACGTTCAAGAGCGCGAGGATGCGCTGAGGAGGTATCTTTGACATCGACTCAAAGATTATTCAGGTAGAGGAAGAAGAGTTGAGAACTCATGTTGCCGATTTTTGGGAGGATCAAAAAAAGGCGGAAGCGCAAATGAAAAAAATAAAAGATTTGCGTTATTGGATAAACGGTTGTAACGAAGCGCGTAAATTGGTTGAAGAGTTACAACTTGCTATGGATTTTCTGAAAGAAGGTGTGGTTTCGGAAGATGAAGTAGATGAAGCCTATAAAACAGCGCTTTCTTATATAGAAGATCTTGAAATGCACAATATGTTACGTCGCGAAGAAGATAAATTGGGTGTTGTGCTTAAAATTAATTCGGGTGCAGGCGGCACGGAAAGTCAAGATTGGGCTTCGATGCTGATGCGTCTTTATTTGCGTTGGGGAGAGCAACACCATTATAAAGTGTCGATAGCGAATATCTTAGAAGGCGATGAAGCGGGGATAAAAACCGTAACAATCCAAATAGAAGGCGATTATGTGTACGGTTATTTGAAAAGCGAAAACGGAGTACACCGTTTAGTACGAGTTTCCCCTTTCAATGCGCAAGGAAAACGAATGACATCTTTCGCATCTGTATTTGTAACTCCATTAGTAGATGATTCTATTGAGATA
Organism: Bacteroidaceae bacterium; assembly: GCA_017467745.1. Taxonomy (GTDB): domain Bacteria; phylum Bacteroidota; class Bacteroidia; order Bacteroidales; family CHK158-818; genus Gallibacteroides. The sequence continues at coordinate 2,081 of JAFUKV010000178.1, forward strand.
AATATTAATCCTGCCGATATATCATGGGATACTTTTCGTTCGGGTGGTGCTGGCGGACAAAATGTAAATAAGGTGGAAACCGGAGTTCGGTTGCGTTATAACTATAAAGATCCGGATACGGGAGAGACGAGAGAGATACTTATTGAAAATACAGAAAGCCGTTCGCAGTTGGATAATCGGGAAAATGCTATGCGTTTGTTACGTTCGCAATTGTATGATATAGCATTGCAGAAACGGTTGGCGGAACAACAAAAGATAGAGTCGAGCAAGAAAAAAATAGAATGGGGATCGCAGATTCGCAGTTATGTATTCGATGACCGTAGAGTGAAAGATCATCGTACCAATTTTCAAACATCCGATGTACAGGGGGTAATGGATGGGAATATAGATGGTTTTATTAAGGCCTATTTAATGGAGTTTTCAGCAGAAGATTAGTTTATAGAAAATAAAAAACCGGATTAAAATCCGGTTTTTTACCAACTAACTAACACATATATACTGCAAAAGCAGTTCCCTTTTACAGAAAAGAAGCAGTAAATAAACTTTATCTTTATAGTTTAGACGAGTAAAACGGGTGTAAGTTGCATTCGATTAAGAATCTTTATAGATTTCTCGTATAAAAAAACAAGTAAGGCATGACTATCAGTCATGCCTTACTTGTTTTTTATATAATGTTCCCGGTTATTTGATAAAACTTATTTTGGGTTTATGCAATGATGCACACAGTTAAATCTTTTTTGTTACTAACCGATTGTGTTTGGGCTGAGCTGGTA
>JAFUKV010000179.1 GCA_017467745.1 Bacteroidaceae bacterium
TGCGGTATTTGTTTACAATAGCGGCAATGATGTCGGTTCCTCCGGTACTTCCGTTCGAGGTAAAGACGATACCTAATGCCGTACCGCACAACATCCCTCCGATAACGCACGACATGAACGGTTCATCCTGTATAACAGGCTCCTTTATAACCATTTGAAAAAAGGATAATAAAGCAGACATGCCGAATACGCCGAAAATAGTCCGGATACAAAATTGAAACCCCAGTATTTTAATAGCTATCAGTAACAAAATGACATTGAGCGCAAAATACGTTGCGCCTATGGGAATTCCTGTGGCATAGAAGATAAAAGCGGAGAAACCTGTTATTCCGCCGGTTGTTACGCCTAACGGTAAGAGGAAACATGTCCATCCGAAAGAATAAAGAATTAGCCCGAAAAAAATAAGGACATAATCTTTAACATTTCTCCATAATCCGAAAAATCGTTGTTGAATCATGTGATTGCCTGTTGCGTTGAGAAAAACAGTACGGAATATTTTCCGTACTGTTTGAGGTTATAATACTATATTTACAATCTTGTTTGGGACTACGATGACTTTCTTAGGAGTTTTACCTTCTAACCATTTTGCCGAAGAAGGATGAGCAAGAGCCTCTTTTTCTACTTCAGCTTTGTCCGTTCCTGCTTGGAATTCTATGCTGAAACGTACTTTTCCATTAAAAGAAACGGCGTATGTGACCGTATCTTCTTTCAAGTATTCTTCATTAGCTTCTGGCCATTGTGCATCGCATACCGTGTGGTTGTTGCCTAAACTGTGCCACAATTCTTCGGATAAGTGCGGCGCAAATGGGGCGAGAAGCACCGATATTTCTTGCAGGATAGCTTTTTTGCTGCATTTTAATGCCGAAAGTTCGTTGATACATATCATAAATGCGCTGATAGATGTGTTGAAAGAGAAGTTTTCAATGTCCCAACTAACTTTCTTTATCAGTTTATGCAGCGATTTCAATTCTTCTTTTGTCGGCGTATCATCGGTAACCAACCATGAATCGCCTTTATAGAACAATCCCCATAATTTACGTAAAAAGCGATGTACCCCGTCTATTCCGTTGGTATCCCACGGCTTGCTTTGCTCGATAGGGCCTAAGAACATTTCGTATAACCGTAATGTGTCTGCACCATAACGGTCTACAATGTCATCGGGGTTTACTACGTTGAACATCGATTTAGACATCTTCTCTACTGCCCATCCGCAAATGTATTTTCCGTTTTCAAGAATGAATTCTGCCGTCTTAAATTCTGGACGCCAGTTCTTGAACGCTTCTACGTCTAAAATGTCGTTGCTGACAATGTTGACATCTACGTGTATAGGAGTGGTTTCGTATTGCGATTTCAGGTTATACGATACGAAAGTATTGGTGTCTTTTATTCTGTAAACGAAATTAGACCGGCCTTGTATCATGCCTTGATTGATTAGTTTGCGGAAAGGCTCTTCTTCGCATACGATACCGAGGTCGAATAAGAATTTATTCCAAAAACGGCTGTAAATCAAGTGCCCGGTAGCATGTTCAGTTCCTCCTACATACAAATCGACATTACGCCAATATTGGTCTATCTCGGGATCGACGAGCGCATTGTTGTTGTGCGGGTCCATATAGCGTAAATAATATGCCGAAGAGCCTGCAAATCCGGGCATAGTACAAAGTTCCAACGGGAAGTGGTCGGCAGTTTCCCAATTTTTAGCATGCCCCAGAGGAGGTTCGCCTTTTTCTGTGGGTAAGAATTTATCTATTTCGGGCAAGCGTAACGGCAACTCTTTTTCATCGAGCATATAAGGCATGCCGTCTTTATAATATACGGGGAACGGTTCGCCCCAATAACGTTGGCGGCTGAAAATGGCGTCGCGTAAACGATAATTGACCTTTACCCGACCTAAATTTTTTTCCGCAATAAATTGTTTTGTTTTGGCGATGGCCTCTTTAACCGTCAGTCCATTTAGGTCTAATCCATTGCCACAGGAATTTTCGACGATACCTTCTTTTGCATCGAAACTTGATTCTGAAATGTCGCATCCTTGTATCAATGGAATGATTTCGAGGTTGAATTTTTTTGCGAAATCATAGTCTCGGCTGTCGTGTGCCGGTACTGCCATGATAGCTCCTGTTCCGTAGCCAGCCAGCACATAGTCGCTTATCCAGATAGGAATTTGTTTACCGTTTAGAGGATTAATAGCATAAGAGCCGGAGAATACCCCTGTAACGGATTTGTCCATTAAACGTTCCCGTTCGGTACGGTGTTTGATAGTTTCTAAATATGTGTCTACTTCGGCTTTTTGCTCGGGAGTAGTTACTTGTTCTACATAATCGCTTTCAGGAGCCAGCACCATAAAGGTTACTCCGAAAACCGTATCGGCTCGTGTGGTGAAAATAGTCAGTTCTACATCGGAGTTAGCAACTTTGAATTGCATTTCAGCCCCTTCGGAACGGCCTATCCAGTTGCGTTGAGTTTCTTTCAGCGAGTCTGTCCAATCTATGGTGTCGAGCCCGTCGAGTAGTCGTTGTGCATAAGCAGATACGCGCAAACACCATTGGCGCATCACTTTTTGTTCAACCGGATGCCCTCCGCGTATAGAAACGCCTTCGCTCACTTCGTCGTTGGCAAGAACCGTTCCTAAGGCAGGACACCAATTTACCATCGTGTCGCCGAGATATGCAATGCGGTAGTTCATCAAAATTTGTTGTTGCTCTTTTTCCGATTTTGCATTCCACTCATCAGCCGTAAATTGTAACTCTTCACCGCAAGCAGCGTTCAATCCTTCCGTGCCGTTTTGTGCGAATGCTTGCTCTAACTCGGAAATGGGACGGGCTTGTTTTTTGTCGTTGCAGTAATAACTGTTGAACATTTGGATAAATGCCCATTGCGTCCATTTGTAATATTCCGGGTCGCAAGTGCGGATTTCACGACTCCAATCGAAACAAAATCCTATTTTGTCCAACTGTTCGCGGTAGCGATTGATGTTTTTGGTAGTGGTGATAGCGGGATGCTGACCGGTTTGTATGGCGTATTGTTCGGCGGGAAGCCCGTAAGCATCGTAGCCCATAGGGTGCAGAACGTTAAATCCTTGCAATCTTTTATAGCGGGAAAAGATGTCGGAAGCAATGTATCCCAGCGGATGACCTACGTGTAGCCCGGCGCCCGACGGATAAGGGAACATATCGAGAACATAAAATTTCGGTTTTTCTTTGTTTTCTGTTACCCGGTATGTCTGGTTTTCCTTCCAGTACTGTTGCCATTTCCGTTCAATCTCTTTAAAATTATACTCCATAGCTATATAATTGTTTTGTTGTGCTTTAATTTTGGTGCAAAAGTAGTAAAAAAAGTAGATTCAGTTACCTATTCAATAATCTATTTAATAAGAAGTAGATTTGAATTTTATTGAATGAATTTCTGTTTGAGAAATTGGTGGATAGTGAAACAAAAAGAAATAAATCGTTCTTTTTGCTTCTATACCTACTCTCCAAAAATTATTTTAGTATATTTGAACACATAAATGTCTTTAAGTTGGATAAGTGTTCAAACAAAAAAGATATTTAGAATTGTAATTTAGGCAATAATGAATCATATACATTCGCATTATATAATGAATAATGAAAATAGTTGTACTCTGACTAAAAAATATATCGATGCTCTGAA
>JAFUKV010000180.1 GCA_017467745.1 Bacteroidaceae bacterium
CCAAAAACGCGGATACCGCTCTTCTCGAAAAGACAACGCCGCATCCGATAAAAAACAAACCGAATATGTAAAAGAAGTAAACAACCGATATGACGAATTAAAGCAATCTGACAAAACAATCGGTCAATATTTCTACGAACAGTTAAGCGCAGATTCTTTTTTTAGATGCAAAGAGAGGGTCTATCCCCGACAAGCGTATATAGAAGAATTCGACCGAATCACTGAATGCCAAAAAAAATATTATCCCGATATTTTAACCGATGATATCATTGATACACTCCGAAATAAGATCATATATTATCAGCGTAATTTAAAATCGTGTAAACATTTAGTTTCTTTGTGCGAGTTTGAGAAACGAACTTACAATAACAATGGAAAAATCGTACAAAGCGGCCCCAAAGTAGCACCCCGCTCATCTCCGCTTTTTCAAATCTGCAAAATCTGGGAAAGCATTAATAATTTGGCGGCTAACCTTAAAAATAAAAAAAACGAGTCGTTGTACATAACAACAGAGCAAAAACAGCAAATTTTCAATTTCATGGATACTCATGAAAAATTGAAAGTATCCGATTTATATAAAATTCTCGGCATCTCCAAATCTGACGGTTGGCGAGGTAGCAAAGCTATCGGCAACGGACTACAAGGCAACACGACAAAATGCGCTATCGCAAAAGCGTTAAAAGACTATCCCGATGCAAAAGAATTAATACGATTCTCGTTACATATCAAAGATACCCAGAATGTCAATACGGAAACAGGAGAAATAGTACAAATCGTTTCCGAAAAGTTCGAGCAAGAACCGCTTTATAGACTTTGGCATACAATATACTCCATTACAGACGAGCAAGAGCTCAAAAATACATTGCAAAAACAATTCGGCATTTCCGACGAAGACACGTTAAATCGCCTGTGTGCATTAGACTTTGTAAAAGAAGGATATGGAAACAAATCGAGCAAAGCCATTCGACGCATCATTCCATACCTCCAAGAAGGATTTCTTTATTCAGAGGCTTGCTCTTGCGCCGGATTTAAACACAGCGCAAGCCTCACTGTCGAAGAAAACGAGAACCGACCTCTTGTCGAACGACTTTCTCCCATTGCCAAAAATGAACTACGGCAACCGGTTGTAGAAAAAATCCTCAATCAAATGATAAACGTAGTCAATGCAGCAATCGATTCGTATGGAAAATTCGATGAAATCCGCATAGAATTGGCTCGTGAATTGAAACAAAGCAAAGATGAGAGACACGAAACTTATCAACGAATGGGAAAAAGTCAACGGGAAAATGATGCAAAAGCAAAACGAATACAAGAGGAACACGGTTTTTCGCCTACCCGTTCACGCATTCAAAAATTCAAATTATGGGAAGAATCGCAACAACTATGTATGTATTGCGGCAACCCGATAAACGTCCATGATTTTTTAGACGGCTACGACGTAGAGGTTGAACACATTATTCCCAAATCACTTTTCTTTGACGATAGCTTTTCCAATAAAGTATGCTCTTGCCGGAAATGTAACCAAGAAAAAGGCAATCGTACCGCATACGATTACATGGAATCAAAAGGAGAAAGAATATTGAGCAGTTATATCGATCGAGTAAATAAATATTACGAAAAGAAACAAATTTCCAAAACGAAACTCGAACGGCTGCTAACGCCTGCCGATAAAATCCCGACAGACTTTATAGATCGCCAATTAAGAGAAAGTCAGTACATTGCACGTAAAGCCAAAGAAATATTACAATCAATTTGTCGTAACGTTACGGCTACCAGCGGAAGCGTTACCGATTTTCTTCGTCATGTATGGGGATGGGACGAAGTTTTGCACAAACTGAATTTCGACAGGTATAACAGGCTCGATCCGGAAAATGAACTCGGTTTAATTATCCCCGTAGAAAAAGTACATAAAAATAACCGGTTTACAGAACTACGCATCGAAAATTGGTCAAAACGGAACGATCATCGGCATCACGCCATCGATGCTCTTACAATCGCTTGTACCAAACAAGGATATATTCAACGTTTAAATAACCTCAACACATCTCGGGATAAAAGTTTTAAACCAAACAACGAACAAGGAGAAGAGTATCAAAACCAGAAAACGAGTTTGCAACGTTATATCCAAACACAACCACACCCTTCATTTGCAGAGGTTATGGCAGCGGCCGACAAAATATTAATTTCATTTAAAGCCGGTAAACGTTCTGCAACATTCGGCAAACGCTATATCCATAAAAAAGGAAAACGAATTTTAGCGCAAAAAAACATCATCATTCCGAGAGGAGCATTAAGTGAAGAAAGCATTTACGGTTCTATCAAACGATACGATAAAAACCGGAAAGGAGAAATCTCGCTGAAACAACAATCCGTCATAAAATATCCGCTCGAAAATATTAAAGTTAAAGATATTGAATCAATTGTAGACAGACATATTCGCGAAATCATTCGGCAACGTATCAATTCTTTTGACGGTGATGAGAAAAAAGCGTTTACCGAACCGTTATATTCCGATAAAAACAAGAAAAACAGAATTAAATCTGTACGTTGCTTTACCGGATTAACAGCTATTGTTCCTGTACGATATGATGAAACAGGAATTCCCATCGGCTACGTAAAACCCGGCAACAACCACCATGTCGCAATCTACACCAATCATGAAGGAAAATTGCAAGAACAGGTCGTTACTTTCTGGAATGCCGTAGAGCGTAAAAAATACGGTATTCCGGCAGTTATTACCCGGCCAGCAGAGATATGGGATACTCTTCCGAACAATTTACCGGAAACATTCATGGCATCTTTACCCGATGCAACATGGACATTCCAACAGTCTTTACAACAAAACGAGATGTTTATACTCGGTATGGAAGAGGAAATGTATCAATACGCCATAGAACAACAAGATTATGCCCTGTTGAATAAATATCTATACCGTGTACAAAAAATCACATCAGGAGATTACTGGTTTAGGCATCATATTGAAACAACAACGGCACAAACTTCTAAGGATCAAAAAATCAAGCGATTTTATAGATGTTCTTTAAAATCACTTATGAATCTTAATCCTCATAAAATACGAATATCTTTACTCGGTAAAATTGTATGATTAAACGCACGTTGTATTTCGGAAATCCGGCATATTTGAGTATGCGAAATGCGCAACTAATACTGCGTCTTCCGGAGGTTATGGGAAATGAAACATTGCCCGATAGCTTCCGGAAAACGGCAGAACGGACTATTCCTATCGAAGACATCGGCGTTATCGTATTAGACCACAAACAAATAACCGTTACGCAAGGACTACTTGAAGCCTTATTAGAAAACAACTGTGCCATCATTACTTGCGATAAAAGCAGAATGCCCGTAGGGCTGATGCTCCCATTATGTGGCAATACCACTCAAAACGAACGGTTCAGAGCGCAATTAGATGCCTCCGTTCCATTGAAAAAACAACTCTGGCAACAGACTATACAGGCCAAAATAGCAAACCAAGCTGCCGTATTGCATAAACAACGCCATATCATCATAAAAAATATGATAGCGTGGTCTAAGGATGTACGTAGCGGAGACACCGACAATATGGAAGCTCGTGCTGCGGCCTACTACTGGGCGAATATGTTCCCTCACATAGAATCATTGCGACGACATAGAGACGGCTCTCCCCCCAATAACCTGTTAAATTACGGATATGCCATACTTCGCGCCATTGTAGCCCGTGCTCTTGTAACAAGCGGTATGTTGCTAACATTGGGACTGCACCACCATAACCGCTACAATGCTTATTGTTTAGCAGACGACATTATGGAACCTTACAGGCCATACGTAGATAATCTGGTTTGCGAAATTATACAAGAGCAAACTGACTACTCAATATTAACCACAGAAATTAAATCAAAACTGTTATCCATACCGGTTATCGACATATTGATTAATGGACAACGCAGCCCTTTGATGATAGGAGTAGGACAAACAACTGCATCGCTATACAAATGCTTTAACGGAGAGTTACGAAAAATAGTTTATCCCGAAATAAGCCTTTAATCGAGAAAACTATCTAACAATAAATAATTTATGGAACGATTTAGTGAATATCGCATTATGTGGATACTTGTACTTTTTGACTTACCTACCGAAACAAAAAAGGAAAAGAAAAGCTATGCGAATTTTCGCAAAAGTCTTTTATGCGACGGATTCACAATGTTCCAGTTTTCTATTTATTTACGCCATTGTCCTAGCCGCGAAAATGCCGAAGTACACATACGCAGAGTAAAAAAATCACTCCCACCTTCCGGCAAAGTTGGTATTCTATGTATAACCGATAAACAATTTGGACAAATGGAATTTTTCTCGGGAGAAAAAGAGGTAAAGCCCGAAATACAACCTCAGCAGCTTGAACTATTCTAATAAACTAATTGAAACAACAAAACCCACTCTAAAAGTGGGTTTTGTTATAAGAATACAGTACTTTTTTAATTGTAATTATCTTAATAATTATTTGACATATAAATACTTATATAAACTCTACTGTATTCAATATGTCAAAGATATAAACTTGAAAGCAAATTACAACAAAAACACAATTGGACGAATGCACGAATAGACTGTATTCAATATGTCAAAGATATAAACTTGAAAGCAAATTACAACATGACCAAAATAGCTTATACAGAAAACCTACTGTATTCAATATGTCAAAGATATAAACTTGAAAGCAAATTACAACCAAGCGGTTGGTGTTCCTGTTCCCAAACCACTGTATTCAATATGTCAAAGATATAAACTTGAAAGCAAATTACAACCAACGCCCGATATTCAGCACGTTGCCCAAAACTGTATTCAATATGTCAAAGATATAAACTTGAAAGCAAATTACAACACGTGAAAAAGTGGCTGAAAACAATAGGGAACTGTATTCAATATGTCAAAGATATAAACTTGAAAGCAAATTA
>JAFUKV010000181.1 GCA_017467745.1 Bacteroidaceae bacterium
CGTAGATAGCACGCATCAATTGTTTTCTTTTTACAACAGAGGGTTTTGTAAACGCTTGTCGATTTCTCAATTCTTTAACGACTCCTGTTTTTTCGAATTTTCTTTTGAATTTTTTCAGTGCTTTCTCAATGTTTTCGCCTTCTTTTACTGGAACTAATATCATATCTTTTTTATAATTAATAATTTATTATCGCTTTTATTGTAAATAAAAATGCGGATGCAAAATTAGACATTGTTTCTTTATAAGCAAAACTTTCAACAACAAATTTCGACATCGTTAATTTTTATTTCAATGTTTCCCTCTTTTATCTCTTAAAAATACTCTTAATTACAATTTCTTTTTCGGTCAATAATCTTACCTTTGTAAAATCTTAAAACTTAATTATTATGAATCATACTATTATAGAACGTCTTGCCGCGTTAAGGGCGAGAATGTCAGAAAAAGACATTCAAGCATTCATTATACCGGGTACGGATCCCCATTTGAGCGAATACAGTGCCGAACACTGGAAATCGAGAGACTGGATTTCCGGATTTACGGGTTCGGCAGGAACGGCAGTGGTTACATCTAATCAGGCTGGGTTATGGACTGATTCCCGTTACTTTTTGCAAGCAGGAATGCAATTAGAAGGAACTTCTTTAGAATTGTTCAAACAAGGGCTTCCCGAAACACCCGATATCGTATCTTGGCTGATCTCCGTTTTACCAGCCGGATCAAATATCGCTATTGACGGAGCTATGTTCTCTACAATAGAAGCTCAGAAATTACAAAATACTTTACAGCAAAACGGGCTACAACTGATTGCGGATTTCGACCCGTTCGATGAAATATGGACGGATCGCCCTGCTATACCTCAAAATCCGCTTTTTATTTACGAAGAAAAATATAGCGGAGAATCGACACAAAGCAAAATAGAGAAAATACTCTCCGATATAAATAAGAAAGGTGCATCTGCTATGTTATTATCTGCATTGGACGAAATAGCATGGGCATTCAACATACGAGGAACAGACGTAGAATGCAACCCCGTTGTCATTTGTTACGCATATATCTCCCCTTCTCGAAAGGTACTATTTATCGACGAAACCAAAGTACCTCAAAAAGAATATGATTGCCTATTCGGGCAAGGTATCGAGGTCATGCCGTATAACAAAACATTGTCTTTTATTGAACAAATTCCATGTGATACAACATTATTAGTCGATACTGGAAAATTAAATTTCAAATTGTTTCAAGCAATAAGCTGCAATAAAAAATATGTCATAGGCAGCTCTCCTGTAGCATGGTTAAAAAGCCTGAAAAATAACACAGAAATAGAAGGTTTCAGAAATGCCATGATAAAAGACGGCATTGCTCTGGTTCAATTTTTTCGCTGGTTAGAAGCTCATATTACAGATGGCAATATAACGGAAACCGAAATCGGACGGCAATTAATCCATTTCAGAAGTAAACAACCTCTCTTCATAGGAGAAAGTTTTTCTACCATAAGCGGTTATAACGAACACGGAGCCATTGTACATTATCATGCAACGCCTGAAAGTGAATCGACATTAAAACCTTCTGGATTTTTATTAATAGACTCAGGCGGACAATATTTAGACGGTACTACCGACATTACACGTACCATAGCGTTAGGCGAATTGACCAAACAACAAAAAAGAGATTACACTCTGGTATTAAAAGGGCATATCGCTATTGCTACCTGCCGTTTCCCCAAAGGCACACGAGGCTCTCAAATAGACATACTGGCTCGTAAACCTCTATGGGACTACGGAATGGGCTATTTACATGGTACAGGACACGGTATCGGACACTTTTTAAATGTACACGAAGGGCCTCAAAACATCCGTTTGGAAGAAAATCCCACCCCGCTTACTCCGGGAATGGTAACTTCTAACGAACCCGGCGTTTACATCACTGGTGAATACGGTATCCGTACCGAAAATTTAGTATTAACAACTGTCGATAAACAAACGGATTTCGCTGAATTTTATAAATTCGAAACTCTTACACTCTGTCCTATCGACAAAAAAGGAATCGACATCAACTTGTTAACGGATGCGGAAATTTCATGGCTGAATGAGTATCATCAAATGGTTTTCGACAAATTAAGTCCTGAACTATCTGATGAAGAAACAACTTGGTTAAAACAGGCAACTGCGCCTATATCTCGATAAACATTATAATTATGGCTTTAATAAAATCAGTACGGGGATATGTCCCCGAATTCGGTAAAGATTGTTTCCTTGCAGAAAACGCAACAGTAATAGGCGACGTAAAAATGGGAGACGAATGCAGCATTTGGTTTAATACCGTTTTACGAGGCGATGTAAACTCTATCCGAATCGGCAATCGGGTTAATATACAAGACGGATCGGTATTGCATACGCTTTACGAAAAATCTACTATCGAAATAGGCGATGACGTTTCAATAGGACATAACGTAACGATACATGGCGCATCTATAAAAGACGGCGCTTTAATCGGAATGGGAGCGGTGATACTGGATCATGCCATAGTAGGCGAAGGAGCCATTGTTGCCGCAGGCTCGGTAGTATTGAGTAAAACCGTTATCAAAGCAGGAGAACTTTGGGGTGGCGCTCCCGCTAAATTCATCAAAATGGTAGATCCGGTACAAAGTAAAGAGATTAATCAAAAAATTGCAAAGAATTATCTGATGTACTCTAAATGGTATGAAACAGATAAAGAATAGCGTAAGGCTTATTTAAAAAAGACAGAAGGGATTAAATAATCCCTTCTGTCTTTTTATTAAACCATATTCCTTCCGTTTTTACAGGCATTCTTCTTCACAATAGATGCAGCACCTTTTACCTGTCGGCTTTTCCTTCCAATAGATTTACAGGTGTTTTCTCCTTACAAAAAAATGGCACTCTTACCTCAGAAAGATTTCTTAGACGTTCTTACCGATGTCTTCTTCTTACTTTTTTCATTTTCCTCCTGTCGTACCTGTTCGTGCTTTCCTTTACGTAAACCCACTTTCCAAGCGCCACGTTTCTGTCGCGATGTAACAGGACGAACATTTTCTTTTATCTCAATTGCCGGTTTACGCTGACTTCTCTTCTTTTCAGCCTTAATCTGAGCCAATTCTTCCCGCACAGAACGATATTTTAATATCTCTCCATCTATTCGTATCTTATCTTCTACCCGCACTTTCATACCCATACGAGCCGGAGTACCGTTTACAGTTACTCTGTCGTCAGAAATCAACTGGTCTGCTTCCCGCCGCGAACAAAACCCCGTATCACTTATATACTTATTTAAACGAATCTCATCTGCCATACTATCAATCTATCGTTATATGTTTTACTTTTTCAATATCTTCTTTCAGGAAAACAGATGCAGCACCTGCAAATTTAATTTCCGATTCTGTTGTCAAAAACTCACATCGGCCATTTTTCGTACATTTAGAAGCAATTTCCGGATGTCGGGTTAAATAATCCCTCAAACTTTTCGCCACCCATTCTCCCTGAGAAATCAACTGTATATTTTGTGGCAAATACTCTCTTATCTTGCTTTCTAACAATGGGTAATGCGTACATCCCAATATTATAGCATCAATTAAAGGAGAGCAACTCAGCAAATTATTCAGATGTTGCTTTACAAAATAATCAGCACCCGGTTTATCATATTCACGGTTCTCTACCAAAGGAGCCCACATCGGGCAAGCCTCTGAAAACACTTGTACATCCGGGCATGTTTTTTTTATCTCCAACAGATATGATTCCGATTGAACTGTCCCGACCGTGCCTAACAATCCTATGCAACGAGATTGTGTAATACCGCTTATACTCTCTACCGTAGGACGGATTATTCCCAATACCCGGCGGCTATTGTCCCATTGCGGTAAATCTTTTTGTTGAATAGACCGGAGCGCTTTTGCCGAAGCCGTATTACATGCCAAGATAACCAAATGACAACCTTGCTCAAACAAATACAAAACCGCCTGTTTGGTAAATTCGTAAACAACTTCAAAAGAACGAGACCCATAAGGAGCCCGCGCATTATCACCCAAATACAAATAATCGTATTCCGGCAATATTTTTCGGATATTATCCAAAATAGTCAATCCTCCGTATCCGGAATCAAATACCCCTATCGCACCGGGCTGTTTCGGCAATCCACCAATCATATAATACATCATTTGTTTAAACAGAAAAAGGATGATAAAACTTATCATCCTTCCTCCGCATATAATAGGTTGTTTTATTTTAAATTCAATTTCGCTTTCACCAACGGAGTAGCATCTATACTTCCGCTTCCTTTAAAAAGGATTGAACCGGAAGACAAATCAAGAATATATGTAAAACTGTTTTCTTTACCTACGGCGTCGATAGCTTCGTTTATTTTTTTGATAATGGGAGCCATCAATTCATTTTGCTTTTTATCCAATGTTTCAAAAGCGTTTTGTTTAAACTCTGCCGCTTTTTCTTCTATACTTTGCAATGATTGTTGACGACGAACCCGTATCGTTTCGGACAAAGTATCGGCTTCTGCCTGATAACGTTTAAACTCTTGTACGTATTGTTCATTCAAATTAGCCAATTCATCTTCAAATTTTTTCTGCATAGATTCCAACTGTTTGATTGCTGATGCACGTTCAGGCATTAAAGAAAGAATTTCATTAGAATCTATATATCCGATCTTTACAGTCTGAGCAAAAGACATTACCGGTAATGCCAATAAAACGGCTAACACTAATTTTTTCAACATAATATCAAGTTTTATTTTATAATTTCGTTAATTATTTACGCCACAAATGTAAGCATTTATTTTGAATATCCTAATCTTTGGAGCACATCATCACTTATATCAATATCGGGAGAAGCAAAAATAATTGCCTGATCTGAAGCTCTGTCAATAACCATTTTATAATCTTGTTCAAGCGAAATGGCTTTTACCGCTTCATAAATATTATCCTGTATAGGTTTTATCAATAACTCGCGCATTTTCATCAACTCGCCATCTTGTCCGAAATATTTCTGACGCAAATCCTGTACCTCTTTCTCTTTTTTTAGGATAGCTTCTTCTTTCTGGTTCTGTGCTTGCGCCGACAAGTTTTTAGCATTTTGATAATCCTTGTACATATCCTGAACTTGTTTCATCATTGTCTCTACCTCGCTTTGCCAAGCCTTAGCCTTTGTTTCAATTTGAGTGTTGGCAGCTTTATATTCAGGAATATTTTCAAGAATATACTCCATATCAATCAAAGCATACTTCTGGGCGTTTGCACTAAATGCATAAGCGCAAGCCAACATTAACGCCAAAACAACCTTCTTCATAATTTTTCCCATTTAATTATTTAACAACAAGCGATACAACGATATTGTTTAATCCGGATTAGAACTCTTGTCCGATAATAAAATGTACTTGGTTGCCGCCTTTTTGCCCGTAAACCTTATCAAACCCGTAAGCATAGTCAATACCCATCATACCTACCATAGGCAAGAAAATGCGGGCGCCGACTCCTGCTGAACGTTTTAACTGGAACGGATTGAAATCCGATATATCCGTCCATGCGTTACCTCCTTCAACAAACGTCAACATATAAATAGTAGATGCAGGTTGCAATAACAACGGAAATCTCAATTCGGCCCCCAAACGCGTATAACAATAACCTTCTGCGCCGTAAGGAGTCAATGATCCGTTTTCATATCCACGCAACGCCACTGTTTCTGTTGCATAACTTGAAGAATATCCGGTCATACCATCCCCACCCATATAGAACGTTTCAAAAGGCGATTTCTTATATTTATTATATGAACCCAAAAATCCGAAATCAGCACGGGTCATCAATACCAACGTGTGTTGTTTTTCATTTCCCACAGGTGTTAGCGGAGTAAATGTCTTTGCTTTGAATTTCCATTTATGATATTCAATCCAACGATACATTTTTTGCTGGTCACGCTCATTATTTTTATCCAAGTTCTTGTAATCGATATTATCGAACAACGAATACGGCGGAGTAGCTTGAACCGACAATGCGAATTGCGATCCCATACGAGTATATATAGGATTATCGATAGAGTTACGTGAGAGCGTAAACGTTAAACTTAAACTATTACTCTTACCGTTACGGAAATAACGAATGTATTCCCAATCTTTCAACTTATACAATTGGTACCCTAATTCCGCATTAAACGTAAAATAGTCGTCAGGCCATACCAACCGTTTTCCGAAACCTACCGCCAAACCGAATAGTTGAAGAGATTTATCCGGATCCATTGCGAACGAATAGTCGTATCCGCTATTGTTATATCCGTAATAACTATTGTACGATGTCAAATAATTACGATTGTAATAGTTAGAACTGATATCTGTCTGACGGCTATAATATGCCGTTACAGAGAGCAAGTTCGGACGTTTGCCTCCGAACCACGGGTCATAGAATGAAACCATATACGACTGATAATAGCGGGCATTAGTTTGTGCGCTTAATGTGAGTTGCTGACCATCTCCCTGAGGTATAAGGCCTTTGTATGATTTGGGATTAAACAAGTTACGGATAGAGAAATTATTGAATTTCAAACTGATCTTACCAACAATACCTGTCTGCCCCCATCCTGCGGATAGCTCTACTTGGTCATTCGCTTTCGGCTGTAACCCGTAGATAATGTCTACCGTACTGTTTTCCTGATCAGGCTGCGCCTGCGGATTGATGGCTTCGGGATCAAAGTGTCCTAATTGTTGTATTTCGCGCACGGAACGAAGCAAATCGCTCTTACTGAACAATTCTCCGGGACGCGTACGCAACTCACGCCGTACCACATGCTCGTAAACCTTATCGTTCCCCTGAATAATTACCTTATTTACTTTGGCCTGCTCTCCTTCATAAATACGCATTTCCAAATCGACCGAGTCTCCCACAATATTCAATTCGGTAGGCATAATGTTAAAGAACAAGTATCCCCTGTCTAAATAAAGATTACTTACTGCATCGTTATCGTCTTTAAGACGTTGTTGCAATAACTTCTGATTATATACATCGCCGTTCTTTATATTCAAGATTTCGCTAAGATATTCAGTCGGATACAATTCGTTGCCGACCCAGCGAATATCACGGATATAATATTTTTTCCCTTCGTCTATTTTAATTTTCACATCTACCGTTTTATCGCCACTCATCCAGAAAGTATCTTCTACGATAGTAGCGTCCCGATAACCTAATTCATTGTATTTATCAAGAATCAGATTTAAGTCATTATGAAATTCTTCTTTTACAAACTTCTTTGTCTTGAACAGGTTATATATTTTCCCCTTTTCGTTGGTTTTTTTCATAGCCTTTTTGATTTTTCTATCAGATAAGGCTTCATTTCCTTCAATTTCAATCTTCCGTACTTTTATCTTCGCCCTTTTGTCGATAGCAATATGTACATCAACAAAGTCTTCTTTGTCCGGATCGTCCTTTTGCGTTATCTGCACGTCAATATTTCCGTACCCTTTCTCTTCATAATATTTATGGATAATCAATTTTGCTCTATCAACCAGATTCGGCGAAATCTGACTACCTTTTACCAAGCCGATTTTCATATCCAAATCCTCCCTGTCAGACTTGCGTATGCCCGAATATGTAATAGACGATATACGCGGCCGTTGTTTTAATGATATATCTAACCAGACTTTATCACCATACGTCTTTTCTACTTTTATAGATACATCTGAAAACAACCCCTGTTTCCATAAGCGTTTTACCGCAGCAGAAATTTCCTCGCCGGGTATATAAATACGTTGTCCGACCGACAGCCCTGAAAGAGCTATCAATACATATTGATCCTTATTGGTTACATCCGAAACAGAAATGCCTGCAATCTCAAAATTACGGGGAGACTCAGAATAGTTGATTTCCGGATTATATATCGTATCAAGTTGTAAAAGCGATTGCGCATGAACCGATAGCGTACCTATTAAAGATACAATAAACAGCAGAAATAATTTATGCATAAATGTGTGTCGCATTATTTTTTTTATGATTGTCATAATTGTTCGCTGATTTTTCCGAAACGCCGTTCGCGTTGTTGGTATTCATATATGGCTTTACACAGCGAATCTTCTCTAAATTCCGGCCAATATTCGTCCGTAAAATAGAGTTCCGAATAAGCTGATTGCCATAATAAAAAATTACTGATTCTAACCTCCCCGCCGGTACGGATCAATAAATCCGGATCGGGAAAATCTTTTGTATTTAAATATGTTTCAAATTTTTCCACATCAATCGTATCAACCGATAATACATCATTTTGAACATCTTTCACTATTTGCCGTACGGCATTTACTATCTCCCACCGTGATGAATAGCTTAATGCTAAAACCAATGTCAAACCGGAACATCCTGCTGTCACTTCCACGCTTCTATTCAAAGCGGCTGTCACATCATCGGGCATTTGAGATAAATCGCCGATTATCCGCAGCCGGACATTATTTTGTTTCAATACATCTGTCTCTTTTTCCAACGCATAAGCCAACAACGACATCAATGCTTGCACTTCCTGAGCCGGACGATTCCAATTTTCAGTTGAAAATGTGTACAAAGTAAGATATTCTATTCCCAATTTGGCCGCAGACTCGGTTATTTTACGAACTGATTCTACTCCGTACTGATGTCCATAGCTTCGGTCTTTTCCTTGCTTTTTCGCCCATCGTCCATTACCGTCCATAATTATGGCAATGTGCTTCGGCAATAAAGTTTTATCTATCTTATCTTTATATGATGACATTCTTTCGTTCTCTTATATTCTAAGGCAATAACGTTATTTTATGGGATCGAAAGACAATTTATTAATAACGCCTCTCCACACCTGATTATAGGTAATTTGTTGTCCGTTTTGAGACCCTTCTCCACCAAATACATATATATAAGGAATATCCTCATTTGCATACGTTACAACTTCACGGGCTTTATATGCAGTATTCAGACGCGGAGCATCCATTGACAACCATTGTACTTGGGCATTAAATGGCGATTCTCTTAAAATTTGTACCGACGCATAGGCTTTTGCCGGGATATCTTCCGGTAAAGTCATCGACGTTCCGCTCTTTTTCCATACAATACCCATATCTTCCGAGTAATACAAATCTTTCAGATATTGTCCGCTCGCATCTTTACCGCCAATAATAAACCATACCGCACGGTCTGATTGCGGTTCGTTAAAATAAGAGAAGAACAACGCACCTTCTCTGGGTGTAAACGGATTGGACTCTTGCGTTACATTATTCATATTTCCCCAAGAAGTACCGTCGAAGCCCCATACGGCGTCAGACAAAGTACCGTCGGCACGGACTCCTCCAAAAAAAGCGAGTTGTTGAAATATTCCGCCTTGAAAAGTTATAAAATTGCTATAACCGGAAATCGGGAACAACGGGTCTACCGTTTCTCCTATTGTAGCCTGCGTCCCGTCAAACATAAAATGTTTATATACTCCACCGTCTTCAACAACGCCTAAAATAACCGATGTAGAAAGAGTGGATGCCGGCAGAACGCCAATCAACCCGGTTATAGGTAAAGCATCGTACAAAACTGTCCATGAAGTACGGCCATCTTCTGACATATATAATTTACGATCTGTCAGTCCCAACACAAAATATTTGCCATTCATAACCTGCAATGACTTCAAATCCGGAGCAAACCCAAACAAGACGTTTTCCGCCGGAGTATTCCAACCTCCCGCATTAGGCGTATAAATAAAATAATCGTTAGCTACTTGTACATAGCTGAACGTGTTTCCATCTACTGATATTGTTTTCTGGGCATCTATTTTTTCTACCGGAAAAGTATATTGAGCCAATTGACTCCACTGTAAAGAGTCTGGGAGCAGTTTATGAACATTGACCTTTACGTCATAGACTTTCTCCGAGAGGCCATTTTCCGATACGACTTTCAATTGCACGGGTTTTGTAAAATCGAGCGAGTCCTCAGGATTCGTATAATAATTAATTTCGCCCTCAGGAGTTATAAAAATAGCTTTCGAAGCATAATCGAACGTTACATCTACCATCAGGTTAGAAACATCCGTCCCTATCGGCAACGAATCGGCATTGTATATCTGTCCGCCTATTAAATCGATAGTAAAGAAAACCTTGTCAAGCCCTTCCATTATATTATTATCGATTTTCAAACTAAAACTATTTACTGCCGTACTTCCGGTATACGCTTCCGAAGAAATAGTGTTGCTTCCTCCCGTACAAGAAAAAGAGAAGATTAAGCCTATCAAGGCTATACAAGATACATATATTTTTTTCATTCTATATTATTTCTTTACATTTTCCGGATTTTAATTTTCAGAAAAAATTCAAAACCCGGCGTATCAATTTGCATATATCCAATCCGAATACGCATATCTACAATTGTTCACATTACAATATGACGTGCAAAATTAGAAACATTTTTCGCTTTCGCACATAAGAAAGGAGAGAATTATAATAATTTATGTATAGAAACATCTCTTAATGATATTTTTTACACAAAAGAATTTTCCTTTTTATTAGACATTTTCTCCATTTTCCCAACCTTTATCGCTTATTCAGAAAACAGCAGATTTTTGTTTCGTCAAAACTTTGTATATGCGATGGAAAACCGGATAATAGCGGAGCGGCAACGCCATCTCTTATCCTTTTTTCAGAAACCTCTACCCGAGCTTCATTCCAACAACCTTCATTTATAAAACTTTGCAATAACGAAGCTCCTCCTTCTACCAGTAAACTCTGTATACCGTGTTCAAATAAAATCTTTAACCAACTTTCAAGAGAAAGTTTTTTTACATCCGATTTCCAAAACTGAACATTTCCGAAATTTTCCGCCTCCACCTCCGTCAACACTCGGGTAGGTAACCCGTCCGTAAAAAGTTTTAAATACGCAGGCAATACCCGCTGACGGTCAAACACTATTCTTAAAGGACTTTTTCCACTCCATCGGCGCACATTCAACAACGGATTATCTAAACGCGCCGTCCCCGTACCAACACAAATCGCGTCTACTTCCGACCGCAATTTATGAACAAGGGTTGCCGTTACGGGCGAAGAAAAAGTCTCTGCCGGTTCCCTTTCATCCCGTTTTCGATCGATATATCCATCGGCACTTTGCGCCCATTTCAATATTACATACGGGGTTTTCCGAATCTGAGCGAACATAAAAAAACGGTTCAAATCTTTGCACTCTTGTTCTAATATTCCCGTAACTACCTCTATCCCGGCAGAACGTAACATTCGGACTCCTCGTCCGGAGACTTTTTCAAACGGATCAAGGCATCCCACTACCACACGAGGAATATTTTTCCGTATAATCAATTCTGCACACGGAGGCGTCTTTCCATAATGAGAGCAAGGTTCTAACGAGACATATAAAGTAGAACGCGACAGCAAGCTATCGTCTTTTACCGCATTTATGGCATTTACCTCAGCATGAGCCTCTCCGCAACGGCGATGATACCCCTCGCCTATTATACATCCATCGCAAACGAGCACCGCACCCACCATCGGATTAGGAGATACCTGTCCTGCTCCACGTCTTGCCAACTGCAAGCATCTACGCATATAAAATTCGTCTCTAAACATCTTTTTCTTACATTTTCATTACCTTTGCGTAAATCTATCTCGACATGCAGAATTGTATATCGCATATCAAAACAACGTTAGGAACACACTACTCCGCTTCGGAAATAAACAGTTTTATCCGTATAATTTTCGAGTCCGTATGCGGATATACCCTAACAGACTTAATTTTGCACAAAAATACTATTTTATCCGATTCTACACGAAAACAAATCGACAAGATAGTAGAACGCATAGACCAAAACGAACCGATTCAATACATATTGGGGAAATGCCGTTTTTGCGGCATTACCTTTTCCGTTACACCGGACGTGCTTATTCCTCGTCCCGAAACAGAAGAGATGGTAGAACTTATAGCAACACGGCACTTCGGGACAAATCCCCGTATATTGGACATCGGTACAGGAAGCGGTTGCATTGCTGTTTCTCTGGCAAAAAAAATACAGAAATCCGATGTCGACGCATGGGATATTTCAGAAAACGCCCTCCAAATAGCCCGAAAAAACGCACAAGAAAATAACGTTACCGTTACGTTTGAACAGATAGACATTATCCAAGAATCGCCCCAAATAAACCGGCAATACGATATTATAGTCAGCAACCCGCCATACGTATGTCTAAACGAAAAAGCCGATATGGAGAAAAACGTATTGGATTATGAGCCTCATTTGGCGCTTTTCGTTCCCAACGAAGATCCGTTGCTTTTTTATCGGCTTATACTTCAAGCCGGCAGGCGATTGCTTACCGACAACGGTTATATCTATTTTGAAATAAACCGTAAATTCGGCAACGAAACCGCCGCCCTCTTACAAACAAACGGATACGAAAAAATAGAAATCATTCAAGATATATCCGGAAACGACAGAATAATCACCGCCCGACTAAAACGATAATATGAAAAATCTATCTCCCCAAGAAGCGTTGCACCGGGCTGCCGCATTATGCTCAAAAAGCGAATACAGCACAGCGGAAATAGACGACAAACTGTCGGCATGGGGTATCGCCAAATCTGACAGGATAGAGATTATAGAACGCCTGACCAACGAAAAATTTATAGACGACGAACGGTTTGCCCGTGTATTCGCCAGCGACAAATTCCGTTTTAACCGGTGGGGCAAGATAAAAATATCGTACGCCCTTCAACAAAAAAAGGTATCCGCACCTCAAATACGGAAAGCGCTCGAACAAATAGACTCCGCCCAATATGAACAAACTTTAATCTCGCTGATAAGAGAGAAAGCGAAAACTCTAAATGATACTGACGATTATCAGCGAAGAAACAAGATATACAGGTTTGCTCTTTCTCGCGGATTTGAACCGGAATTGATAAGCCGTATTTTACATCTTGAAATTTCATGAAACGATTAATTTCAGAATTTGTCGATCTTTTTTACCCTCGATTATGCATCATTTGCCAACGGGCATTGATGACAAACGAGCGGCATTTGTGCCTGCATTGCCTGCAACAAATGCCCCGCACGAACTATCACACAAAAGCAGACAACCCGATAGAACAGTTATTCTGGGGAAAAGTAGAAATAGAATCGGCTTATTCATATTTTTTCTTTCTGCCGGAAGGCAATTTCAGACATTTTATACATGCCATTAAATACGGAGGCGAAACGGATGCCGCCCGATATATGGGAGCCCGTTACGCTGCGGAATTGCAAGCGGCAGGAAAATTCTCAGACATAGACTACATCGTACCTGTGCCTTTGCACCCAAAACGCCTCAGACAACGAGGTTACAACCAAAGCGAAAAAATAGCGTGCGGAATATCGGTAATTCTTCAAAAACCCGTCCGTACAGACATATTGTACCGAAAATACGCCACAGAAACGCAAACACACAAATCCGTTTATGAACGTTGGAAAAATATGCAGGGCATATTCGATACTAAAAACACGGATATTCCTCTGTATCCACACTTTTTATTAGTAGACGACGTTATCACTACCGGCGCCACATTGATAGCTTGCGCACAACAATTATTACAACGTTACAAAACCGCCCGCATAAGCATCGTTACATTAGCGGTAGCTCCTTAAAAAATCACGACCTCAAAAAGAGACGGTTTCACATACAAATACCACGAAAAATAGTATATTTGCACTGCATAAAAAATGGAGAAAAAGAAATCAAAAAAATAGAATCAATATGGAAAATTTAGAAAGACTTATTGCTAAAAAGCTACTAAAAATCAGTGCTGTAAAACTTCAACCATCGAACGCTTTCACTTGGGCGTCAGGATGGAAATCGCCTATATATTGCGACAATCGCAAAACTTTATCATATCCGGCTATCCGTAATTTAATAAAAGTAGAGCTTAGCCGTATTATCCTTGAAAATTTTGAAGACGTCGACGCTATTGCCGGTGTTGCTACCGGAGCTATTGCACAAGGCGCCATGGTGGCGGAAGAATTAGGACTTCCTTTTGTGTACGTACGTTCTGCGCCCAAAGATCACGGATTGGAAAACCTCATTGAGGGAAACCTTCGTCCCGGGCAACGCGTTGTCGTTATCGAAGACCTTATATCTACCGGCGGCAGTAGCCTAAAAGCAGTAGAAGCTATCCGCAAAAACGGATGCGAAGTAATAGGTATGGCTGCAATTTTCACTTACGGATTCCCCATTGCCGTAGAAAAATTCCAAGAAGCTAACGTAAAATTAATTACATTAAGCAACTACAACGCTGTTTTGAAAGAAGCTCTCAGCACCAACTATATTACCGATGCGGACATGGCTACTTTGCAAGAATGGAGAAAAGATCCTGCGGCATGGAACCCCAATAAATAAACCCGTATGACAAAATTTGAAAGCGAAATAAAAATAATTCCGGCAAACATCGATAAAATATACGCAACATTATCCGATTTAAACAATCTGCAACGTATTGCAGGAAGTTTGCCGCAAGATAAAATCAAGGATCTGACATTCGATACAGACACTTGCTCTTTTTCCGTGCAACCGGTGGGGACTGTCTCTTTCCGAATTGTAGAAAGAGAACCGAATAAGACCATCAAATTCGGAACGGAAAAATCGCCTATCGCATGTTTTTTCTGGATACAGCTTCTACCCAACAACGAAAACGAATCAAAGATGAAACTAACCGTCAAAGCCGAATTAAACCCTTTCATAAAAGGGATGGTTTCAAAACCTCTGCAAGACGGATTAAACAAATTAGCTGACGTATTAGCCGCTATTTCTTATTAATTAAAATATCGCAATACAATATTAGAAATCGATATGGCTCAAAAACTTTGGGAAAAAAACGTACAAGTAGACCAAGAAATCGAAAAATTCACGGTAGGAAAAGACCGCGAAATGGATCTCTATTTAGCCCCATACGACGTATTAGGCTCTATGGCGCACATCACGATGCTCGAAACTATCGGGCTACTGACCGCCGAAGAATTATCTTCTCTCTTAAAAGAACTCCGTAGCATTTATGAAATTGCGGCAAAAGGATCGTTCGTTATAGAAGAAGGCGTTGAGGACGTACACTCTCAGGTAGAGTTAATGTTAACCCGTCGGTTAGGAGACATCGGGAAGAAAATCCATAGCGGACGTTCGCGCAACGACCAAGTATTGGTAGACTTGAAACTGTTTACCCGTTCCGAAATCAAAACAATCACCGAACAGTGCCATACGCTTTTCAACATATTGATAGACCAAAGCGAAAAATATAAAAATATACTGATGCCGGGATATACGCACTTGCAAATAGCGATGCCGTCATCTTTCGGGCTATGGTTCGGCGCTTATGCAGAAAGTTTAGCTGACGACCTGACCCTTTTACAGGCCGCTTACAAAATATGTAATCGTAACCCGTTAGGCTCGGCAGCCGGATACGGATCTTCATTCCCATTGAACAGAACACTTACCACCGAGTTGTTAGGTTTCGATTCTATGGATTATAATGTGGTTTATGCGCAAATGGGACGTGGAAAAATGGAACGTATCGTATCGATGGCTTTGGCCTCTATTGCCGGAACTCTCTCAAAACTGGCATTCGACGCATGTATGTTCAACTCGCAAAACTTCGGATTTATAAAATTACCCGACCAATTTACTACCGGATCGAGCATTATGCCTCACAAAAAGAATCCTGACGTATTTGAAATCACACGCGCCAAATGCAATAAATTGCAAGCATTGCCTCAACAAATTATGATGATAACCAACAATCTGCCTTCGGGATATTTCCGCGATCTGCAAATCATCAAGGAGATATTTCTCCCCGCATTCAACGAATTGAAAGATTGCCTGCAAATGGTTTCGATGATGATGACACACATGACCGTAAACGAACATATTTTGGATGACGAGAAATATCGGCTTATTTTCAGCGTAGAAGAGGTAAACCGGCGCGCTTTATCCGGAACACCGTTCCGAGACGCCTACAAACAAGTAGGATTAGAAATAGAATCCGGTGAGTTCGCTCCTCAAATAGATGTCCATCATACGCACGAAGGCAGCATAGGAAACCTCTGCAACGATAAAATACAAATATTAATGCAGCATATTATAGACGGATTCAATTTTGAACACGCCGAAAATAGTATACAGAAATTGTTGAAATGCAACTAAATGCGCAAATATAGCCCGCACAAAAAAGAAGTTCTATATAAAAAACGCTTTATTTTTTTGCATAAACAAAAAAGAGACACTATATTTGCAGTCGCATTTGCGAAAGTAGCTCAGTTGGTAGAGCATAACCTTGCCAAGGTTAGGGTCGCGGGTTCGAGTCCCGTCTTTCGCTCAAAGGCCGCCCGGATGGTGGAATGGTAGACACGCAAGACTTAAAATCTTGTGACCATTGCGGTTGTGCGGGTTCAAGTCCCGCTCCGGGTACAAAAATAGCTCTTAATCATTTTGATTAAGAGCTATTTTTGTTTTTGTATACATCATAAATGAATAAAAATCCATATCTTTGGCAGAAACAAGCAAAGA
>JAFUKV010000182.1 GCA_017467745.1 Bacteroidaceae bacterium
AACTAACGGAATTAAAGCAACTTTTAGGCTTGCCGGATGCCGCTTCGGACGAGGAGATAATAAAGGCGGTAAAAATGCTTATAAGGGACAAAGGCTCCCAAAATACCTTAAAAATGTGTTTTAAAAGGGGGATAATATCAGGCGAGGAATACGACGCACTATCCAAACTGTCAACAGATACGATAAAAACAAGTAAATACATGTTACAAAATGAAATGGCATATGAGCTAAATTTTGACTAAGAATTTTCAAAGTTTTGGCGTAGCGAATTTTTTTTGTTAAAAATAAAACAACCAGCTGATGATATGAAATTTATAAGAGAGTATGCAAAGCAGAATTTCAAGATGTTTAAAAAATTTATGTCCTTAGTTCCTAAAAGACCTCCATTAGAGGAGATATTGCCGGCTGAAAGTTTTAACGGCAAAAGATGTAGCCGTTACAGTTACGGTAATAATTATAATTTATCGGAATTGCGAAAAAACAACCCGAAATTATTACGGGATAACCCCGACTTATATAGACAATTAGTAGACGAAGAAAAACAAAAAAGACAAAACTAAAAACATCAAAAACTAAAAGAATATGGCAACATTGCAAAAAGAAATTTGGATAAACCAATTACAAGAAAATTTTTATCCTAACAGTTCGTTTTTAAACTATGTAAAAGACTTTTCCGGACTTACCGAAAATAACGCTATAAACATGGCAGAATCCGGCTTAGACCCAGATGTATTAATAAATAATACTACCTATCCAATAAAAGTAGTACAACGAATAGATACACCCATACGAATAGAATTAGATTTGTTTGAGACCGAAAATACGATAGTACGACGTCCCGAAGCGATAGAATACAGTTACGACCAATTAGAATCCGTAATAATGGGACATCGTAACAAACTAAGGTCGAAAACGGCAGAAAAAGGCGCACACGCTTTCGCCCCGCAAAAAAACGGGACATATACGCCTGTCATCGAAACCACAGGGGAAATATTTAACGGCCGTAAAAGGTTGACGATAGAGGACATTTTATCCTTAAAAGAACGTTTTGACGATATGGATATACCCATAGAAAAACGTTTCTTAGTCCTGAATCCCAAACACCTGTCAGATTTAATATTGATAGACGTAAAATCATTTAAAGACCTTACCGATATAAAAGACGGAGAGCCAAACAAATTTGCCGGGTTCTCGGTGCTGCAAACATCTATAACACCCAGATACAATAGCACTACAAAAGAAAAAGTAGGATTTTCCGAAGAGGCAGCCGAAACCGATACTTTTTCATCTTTTGCATTTCAAGCCGACGAAGTGATGAAAGCCGACGGAGAAATATTTATGTATGCAAATGAGAATGACCCGGAAGAACGCGGCACTATAATAGGATTTGATAAAAGATTTATCGCCCTGCCAATCAGAAACAAAGGCATCGGAGCGATAATATCTACAAAAGTAGTATAACGCTTACAGTTTACGCCAATCAAACAAAAAAATAGCCTGTATTTAATATACAGGCTATTTACGTTAGTTCCAAACATAACCGGGATAATGCTTTTTGCAAGACTTTATAAAATCCTTTCCATAAACGGAAATATCCATATGTTTTAAGGCGTTTAAAATAGTCCTTTCTTGTACAAAAAACTCGTTTTTACATAGCATTTCAAACGCTGCATCAATACGCAATAACTTTATTTCCGTCCAATAATAGAACCGCGCCCGTAATAACTCATCGCGACGTTTGAGCAGTTCTACCCTATTTAAACTTGCCCGGCGTTTGTTAACAATCTTGTTTAGATTCTGCATACCGAAAAACAAATATCTATACGCAAATATACGAAAAAACATTGGTAAAAACAAAAAAATATGTAACTATTTCAATAAAAGATGCGCATAAATATGCGCATAATAATACAAATCAAGAAACAAAAAACATATATTTAATGCCGGCATTTTGCGTTTTTCAACTGTCTAACGTTGCGATTTTGTTTTGTCTGTTACAAATATCTATCTAAAAAACGCGAAGGCCACCCCATTTATATGGAAGAGGCCTTCGTTTTATCGAAAAATAAAAATTCTATTTTAAAGCTTTCTCAAACCGTTCAAGAAATTTATCGGCATCCGCCTTAGTCAATACCAAAGGAGGCAACAAACGGATGACATTTGTTCCGGCCGCTCCGGTAAACACTTTATAATCGAACAACAACCGTTGACGAAGTTCTTTTACAGGTTCATCAAACTCCATACCTATCATCAAACCCTGCCCACGCAAATCTTTAATCTGAGAAAAATTCTTCAACTCTTTCATCAAATACGAACCTACCGTAGCCGCATTCTCTACCAGATTTTCCTTCTCCATAATGTCGAGCACGGCAGCAGCGGCAGTACATCCTAAATGGTTTCCTCCAAAAGTAGTTCCCAACATTCCGTAAACAGGCTTAAACGCAGGACTTATTAAAACGCCCCCTATCGGGAAGCCATTACTCATACCTTTGGCCATCGTTATCAAATCCGGACGAATACCGGCGTATTGATGAGCGAAAAATTTTCCGCTACGTCCATAACCGGACTGAACCTCATCCAGAATCAATACCACACCGTTTTGTTTACACAACTCACTCAATTGCTGCATAAAACCAACCGTCGGCACTTGAATTCCGCCTACACCTTGTATTCCTTCTATAATAACTGCGCAAACATCACCCTTCGCTATTTCCGATTTTACCGCATCAAT
>JAFUKV010000183.1 GCA_017467745.1 Bacteroidaceae bacterium
GCAATGTTTTCTAAACGGAAACCGAAGACAAACGGCTCCGGCGCAACGTATGATGGATTTTATAAAAAAGAAAAATTCGTTCGATTTGCCCGAATCTTCATATACGCCGGGATTAATAGCTTCGCCCCTCCATTTCTGGATGCCTGAAATGATTACTGAACGATTGAGCGGCGGATTTCGGCATTTCGGTAAAAACGCTCACGGATTTTTAACTAATGAAGCGATACTGATAGGCGTAGAAACCAGAACATCCGCACCGGTACGCATTCCTCGCGATAACGAGCTATTATGCCATTTACAAATAAAAGGGCTGTATCCTTGTGGCGAAGGAGCCGGGTATGCCGGCGGTATCGTATCGGCCGCAATAGACGGAGAACGATGTGCTGATGCCGTATCAGGAACATTACGATAATAAAAATTTAAAGAACATAGAATATGATCACATTTTGCATTGCCTTAGCTACCTTGATTATAGGATACTTTATTTACGGTAGCTTTGTTGAAAAGGTATTCGGAGCAGACCCCAAACGTACAACTCCGGCCATAGCCAACCCTGATGGAATAGATTATGTTCCGCTACCGGGGTGGAAAATATTTTTGATTCAATTTCTAAACATAGCAGGGCTTGGCCCTATTTTTGGAGCCATCATGGGAGCCAAATTCGGAACATCGTCTTTCCTTTGGATTGTTGTCGGAACTATATTTGCCGGAGCTGTGCACGATTATCTGTCGGGAATGATATCCTTACGACATAATGGAGAAAGTTTGCCGGAAACTATCGGGCGTTATTTGGGAGTAACAGCTAAACAAGTGATGCGCGGCTTTACTGTTATATTGATGATCCTGGTAGGAGCTGTATTTGTTGCCGGACCTGCCGAACTTTTGGCCATGCTTACCCCTGAAACGTTGGATGTAACTTTCTGGATTTACGTTGTATTTATTTATTATATCGTTGCGACATTATTTCCTATCGACAAGATTATCGGACGCATATATCCTATTTTCGCGATTGCGTTGCTATTTATGGCCGTCGGTATTTTGGGAGTATTGCTTATATCGTTTCCCCACATACCTGAAATAACGGACGGATTGCAAAACACTCATCCGAAAGCAATCTCCACACCACTATTTCCTATGTTGTTTATCAGTATAGCTTGCGGAGCTATTTCAGGATTTCATGCTACCCAGTCACCCCTTATGGCTCGATGTATGACTAACGAAAAACAAGGACGCCCCATTTTTTACGGAGCCATGATAACCGAAGGTATTGTCGCTTTGATATGGGCGGCGGCAGCCACTTACTTTTTTAGTCCCGAAGGACAGGAAACATTCGGAGTAATAGGACATGAAAATGAAATAAACGGAAGTGCAGCTATTATCGTACAAAAAATATCGAACGGATGGTTAGGTGTTGTTGGAGGCTTCTTGGCCATGTTAGGAGTTATTGCTGCTCCTATTACATCGGGAGATACAGCATTTCGTTCCGCACGGCTTATTATTGCCGATTTCATGAAAATAGAACAAAAAACAGTTACGAAACGGTTGGTTATTTGCATACCGATGTTTATTCTGGCTATCGGGATATTAGTGTACAGTTTGAAAGACAAAGACGGGTTTGAAATCATTTGGCGTTACTTTGCTTGGAGCAATCAAACGCTTGCTGTATTTACGTTATGGGCTATCACCGTATTTTTAGCGCAAAAGAAGAAACTGTATATTATTACCCTGATACCCGCTCTATTTATGACTTGTGTTACGTCAACCTATATTCTATTCGCCTCCGAAGGGCTGCAATTACCTTATCCGATTGCGTTAGGTATCGGTATAGCATTCTCTATTATATGCGGTATATTATTCATATACAAACAACTCTATAAAAAATAATTATTCACTTAAAGGAGAATCCAAGATGAAAAAACTTAGTTGTTATCTATTTCTTTTAGGCGTTTTGTGCATAAGTGCATGTACTGAAAAATTGGAGAAATCCGTTAAAGGTGTAATAGATGATGCAACGAAGAATACAATGGTCATCATTACAGATCAACACAACAAAATTTCGGTTAGCACTACAGATGCCGATAAAACAGGTGTTAACGGAATTTTGATTGGAGATACAGCAACGATATTCTATACCGGAAAATTAGCAGAAATTGTCAAAGCGACAAAAATAGAGATTACGCCGGCTAAACGCCCGACCATTGTCGGATCTTGGGTACAACCTATTCCGGGTATAGGTGGAGAACAGGGGATAAAAATCGAAGAAGGCGGTAAGGCTTTGTCTATTAATATGGCAACGTTAGTTTACG
Organism: Bacteroidaceae bacterium; assembly: GCA_017467745.1. Taxonomy (GTDB): domain Bacteria; phylum Bacteroidota; class Bacteroidia; order Bacteroidales; family CHK158-818; genus Gallibacteroides. Next base: position 2,307 of record JAFUKV010000183.1, read on the forward strand.
AAACATGGCAACAACCGGATGACGAAACTTTGATTTTATCGGCTAAGAGCATAGGAAATAAGGTAACGTCAGATTTTAACGATACGTTGAAATTGGTAAAGCTGACAAATGATTCACTCGTCCTATTGAAAGGCGAAAACTTTATGCTTCGTTATTCAAGACAAAAATAATAAATAGTTTTTTCTTGATAAATAAAGCGGGGGAACCTGAAAAATTCAAGGCTCCCCCGCTTTATATTATTTATTTTTCAAATTTTTTATCTTGATATTTTTATACCAAACTTCATCGCCATGGTCTTGCAATAGAATATTACCATATTCCATTTCTCCGAAATCTGGCCAGTTTTTATACTTGCTGTAAGCAACTAAGGCACGCCACATTTGGGTGTTACGTTCGTAAGATACGCACAATACTCCATTAAGCCAATGTTCTATTTTATTGCCTTTGGACACGATACGTGCACGATTCCATGTACCTACGCCTTTAAATGGTTTGTTTTGAATGGCCGGTATTAAATCGTACAACGATGCCAACGTGCGGTTTCCTTTCACGCCTAACTTGGCATCCGGATGTTTTTCGTCATCCAATATCTGATATTCGCAACCGATAGCAGAGCCTTCTCCCTTGTTCAGGCTACAATCTACATAATATTTAATACCGCTATTTGCTCCTTCGGTAATTAAGAAATCTACTTCTAATTCAAATTCAGAATATTGATCTACAGTAACAATATCTCCGGCATTGGCCGACTCTTTTCCGTCCGATTTGGTAATTTTTAATACTCCGTCTTCTATTACCCATCCCTTAGTGGGGAAAGATGCTATTTTGGCTCCGCGCCAGCCGTTAGATGTTTTGCCGTCGAACAATAATTTCCATCCTGCGGCTTATTCTCGTTCCGTCAACTTATTATCCATCACGTTCAATTGGGGAA
>JAFUKV010000184.1 GCA_017467745.1 Bacteroidaceae bacterium
ATTATCAGAAAGCGGTTCTGTTGCCAGAGGCATTTGTGAAACCGATGCACAAGGATTTCTTACATCGGTCGTAGAACGTACCCAAATAGAGCGTATCGATGGAAAAGTTATGTTTAAGGAAAACGATACATGGACGGAAGTAGCGGAAAATACGCCGGTATCTATGAATATGTGGGGATTTACTCCCGATTATTTCGCTTATTCTGAAAAACGTTTTATTCAATTCCTTAAAGAAAACACAGATAATATTAAGGCTGAATATTTCATACCTTTAATGGTTAACGACTTGATTCAAGGGAAAACGGCCAGTGTAAAGGTTCTGGATACTCCATCTAAATGGTTTGGCGTAACATATGCGCAAGATCGTCCGGATGTTGTAGCGAAAATCGAAGCACTGATACAAAAAGGGGAATATCCTGAAAAATTATTCTAAATAAATAATGGGAGAAAGGATTAACCTTTCTCCCCGTATTTTAAGTCACCCTTTTTTATTTGAGTAGCTATGTACGAACATTTCATAGAATCCGTTAATAATTCAGATGTTACATTAGAGTCGGCGATATTTAAACTTTTTCTGAGCCTTACATTAGGCGGAATTGTCGGCATTGAACGGAAACGAAAAGGTCAAATGGCCGGAGTCCGGACATTCGCCTTAATTTGCATGGGCTCTACATTGGCTATGATTATTTCTTCGTACATCCCTATTGTTTATAACCTAAAAGTAGGCGATCCTGCTCGCGTAGCAGCACAAGTAATTTCCGGAGTCGGTTTTTTAGGAGCAGGAGCTATCATACAAAATAAAGGTTCTATACGCGGACTGACTACTGCGGCGGGAATATGGATAGTTGCAGCCTTAGGGCTTGCCATCGGTGTTGGGCTATATCTCATTGCTATCATAGCCACGGCATTTATACTATTTACACTTGTAAGCCTTGAACGATACGAGCATCAAGTAATGACAGAACGATCATCCAAGACTATTCAAGTAGTAACAAAATCTTTGAAAGTCAACACTACTGAAATGAGACGAACATTCAGTCATTATAATATTGCCGTTCATGATATTTTATTGAATTATAATTACGAAACGCAAACAGCCACCATCACATTTATTGTGCTGACAAAAGGATCAACAGATTTTGAATCGCTTTTTTCAGAAATGAGGTCGGCCTACCCGTTAGTCTCTATTCAACTACGAAACGAAATTAATTAAATACCTGTATGTCTCATTTAGATCCTTTAATTACAGATCTTGCCTTAATCTTAATAATTGCCGGTATTACAACTTTATTATTTAAATGGTTAAAGCAACCCGTAGTTTTAGGGTATATCGTCGCCGGTTTTTTATGTAGTCCCCATTTCGTATTTACACCCAATGTTACGGATACAGCAAACATAAATATCTGGGCAAATATCGGAATTATCGTTTTATTATTTTCTTTGGGTCTGGAATTCAGTTTAAAGAAATTAGTAAACGTTGGCAGTTCCGCCATTATTACGGCATCTATTATTGTCGTCGGAATGATGATGATGGGATATGCGGCCGGACGGTTACTCTCTTTTACTTATTTAGATTCGCTATTTTTAGGGGCGATGCTGTCTATGTCGTCTACAACTATTATTATAAAGGCCTTTACTGACCTGAATTTAAGAAAACAAAAATTTTCGTCCTTAGTATTCGGTGTACTGGTTGTTGAAGATCTTTTTGCTGTATTGAGTATGGTTTTTCTTACTTCAATAGCCGTGAAAAATAAGTTTGAAGGAAAAGAACTATTTGAAAACGTTTTGAAGTTATCCTTTTTCTTAATTATTTGGTTTTTAACGGGAATTTACGTACTGCCTACATTTTTCAA
>JAFUKV010000185.1 GCA_017467745.1 Bacteroidaceae bacterium
GATTCGAAAGCCTTTTCTACAACCGATGTCAATGGAACCGCCTCATTCGGCGCAACAACCAACACATCGACTTTCTTCTCCATAAAATACAATATATCTCTTTTCTGCTGTTCCGTATCATCATTCGCAGTTTTTATTTCTATCGCCACTGTTCCGTCATACAACGACGATTCCCGCAACATTTCTCTATTCATTTTACCGCGCCACTCGTCATCGCTACACTGTGAAACCCCAATCACAAACCTATGCGGTCGGGAACAAGCCGAGAATAGCACTGCCAAAACAATCAGCCAATATATGTTTTTCATCTATTATGATAAATATTTGTTTGTGATTTACAAAGATAGAATATTTATTGAAAAAGAATCTACATGTTTTTCAAGATAAGAAAGACAAGAGGCAGCTATAAAAATAACTGCCTCTCAAATATAAATTCGCTATCAAACGAACACCGCTATCTCAATTTATCTTTTAATAATTGAGGGAGTTCCGGCATCGCTCCGTTTTGCGTACAAACATAAGCCGAAACCTCTACCGCAAACTCGTGCGCTTGTCTAACCGACTTTCCGTTTAGTATAGACGAACAAAAAGCGGCAGTAAAAGAATCGCCTGCTCCTACCGTATCCGCCACTTCTATTTGAGGAGTACTTACAAACGAAATCTCTCCGGGTACAAACACATAGCTACCATTAACTCCACAAGTCAGAATCAACATTTTCAAGTTGTATTTAGCCAACAATATCCAACATTTTTCTTCTAAATCAATTCCGGGATATCCGAATAAACGGCTTACCGTTATCAACTCCTCGTCATTTATTTTTAATATATTGCATTTTTGTAAAGAATTACTGATAATATCTTTATCGTAAAATCCTTGACGAAGGTTAATGTCGAATATCTTATATTGTCCCTCCCCGTTCGGCATAATATCTAAAAAACGATTGATAGTCTGGCGAGAAACAATACTCCGTTGCGCCAACGATCCAAAACAAACAGCACGTGTATTCCGAGCTAATTTTTCTAATAAAGGAGTAAACGGAATATTATCCCACGCAACATTTTCTTTTATTTCGTAACACGGTACACCTTCATCATCCAGTTCGACCTGAACCGTTCCGGTTGGATACGGAACTTTTTCTATTAAATAATGTAACTGTTTATCATCGAAATTCTGAAATAATTCATTTCCCAATTTATCTTCTCCGACAGCACTGACTACCCGGCTATCAAAACCGAATTGAGACATGTGATAAGCGAAATTTGCCGGAGCCCCGCCAATTTTCTTTCCTTCGGGCAATACATCCCATAATGCTTCGCCCATACCTACAATCATTGTATTTTCCATAGAGTCTTTTTATTTTAAACCTAATTCTTTTTCAATTTGTTCCAGAGATTTTCCTTTTGTTTCTGGAATATAAAACAAAACAAAGAAAAACGCCAATATACTGAACATACCAAAAAATCCGAAAAGAGCCGCACCGCCATAATTATTCAATACCCAAGGCGAGAACTGTACTGTCAGAAACGTACATGCCCAACTAATACCCGTAGAAAAAGAAAGGGCATATCCTCGTATGCGGTTCGGAAACATCTCAGAGGTTACTACCCACATAACCGGAGCGAAACTGGCTGCAAAAAAGGCGATGTAAACCAACAAAGAGACCAATACACCCATTCCGCTCCATGAAAAAGCAAACGATGCCGTCAGATATGCCAAAGAAACAATCATTCCGGCAGCCCCCCATAACAACAGTACTTTACGGCCTTTGCTATCGACCAACCAAAGCGCAACAATCGTGCATAAGAAATTAATCAACCCTACCAATACCGATTGTAATAAAGCTGTATCACCGCCTACTCCTGTCTGTTCAAATATAACAGGAGCATAGTTTACTACCGCATTTATACCTGTTATCTGCTGAAAAGCCGCCAGCAAAGTGCCCAATAGAACAACTCGTCCTATCTTACCTCTAAAAATTTCGGAAAAAGCCGCTTTTTCTTTATTATTTTCCTGACGAATAGAATTCTCTATCGCCTCTTTCTCTTGTTGAGCAAAAACCTCACCGCCAATATTGCAGAGTATCTTTTCCGCCTCGTGTTTTTTCCCGTTAGCAACTAACCAGCGAGGGCTTTCGGGAAACAAAAACAACAATAAAAATAAAAACAGCGAGGAAAAAAATGCAGGAACAGCCAGCATATAACGCCATGAACCGGGAATATCCAATAAGAAATAATCTATGGCATACGCCAGCAAAATACCCGTAGTTATAGCAAACTGATTATATGACACCAACATTCCCCGTTTTCCGGCAGGCGCAACTTCGGAAATATACATCGGACCAACCACAGATACGGCGCCTACTCCGAATCCCGCTATCACCCGAAAAAAAATCAACATCAAACCGGATTGTGCAAACGCGCATCCCAAAGAAGATAAAATAAACAACAGGGCAACTGACAAAAAAATCTTTTTACGTCCGAATTTGTCTGCCAGCATACCTGTAAACAGCGCGCCAAGCAAGCATCCGATAGTTAACGAACTAACTACAATACCAATTCCGTTATCGGTTAAACTGAAAAAATCCTGAATAGAATTTACAGCTCCGGATATACCCGCCATATTCAAGCCAAACAACAGACCTCCGTTAACTGCTACAAATGTTATCCAATAAATGTATTTATTCATAATATTATAGGTTTTGAACTTATTTATTTTGTAACGAATAAACGGTAATAGATTCTATCTCATAAACACCGCCTTTGGCATAAAAATTCAACCGGTCATACGGTTCCGACGGAAACACTAAATTTGTCATTACGAACTTGCCGTTACCGTCAAAACACTCTACGCTCGACTTATCTACAAATATATGAAGCGTATAACCGTCCTGTTTTTCTATCGGAGCAAATGTAACAGCCGAGAAATCTTTACTAAAATCCGACAACCCGCTTTTTGTTCTATCCATCGAAAATTTCTTTTCCAATAAGTTATAGCAAAAATCAACTTGCTCGCCCTGCTCATTATACAATTTAAACCCAAACACCGTAGCGGTTTTATTTTTGATGGTTAAAACTATTTCATAAGCTCCCTGATTATCATCCAATAACTTATCAATATTATAATCGCCCCGCTGATCGACAAAACCGGGAAACTCTTTTTTGCCGTTTCTAAGCGTTTCTATTTCCTGAACGGGAACAGAAGCAAGATACGTTTCTCCGCCCTGCGTATATAAACTCAACTCACGAGGTATAGAATTAGAACTTCTGAACTGGCGTGTCGGAACTTCATTCGCATACTGCCAGTTACTCATCCATGCCATAGCGATTTTTCTGTCGCCCGTATTCGAAAACGTTACGGTGGCATAATGATCTTTACCCCAGTCCATCCATTTCACCGTTTCAGGCTTAGAATCGCACAAAAATGTTTTACCATCAAACTCTCCTATAAAATATTGAGTTGCCGAACCGCCAAAAATACATCCGGGATTAATATTCAAAATCAACACCCATTTTTTATTATCGGCATTTCCGTCTACCGGAAGCTCTATTAAATCGGGACATTCCCAAACTCCTCCGTGAGAACCGTACCCCTCGCCGAATGCGCCGGAAAAATCCCAATCTTTTAAATTAGAGGAAGTAAAGAAACGTACTTCTTGGCCGGACGC
>JAFUKV010000186.1 GCA_017467745.1 Bacteroidaceae bacterium
AACATTCTGCTCTCAACCGGAACAACCAAACAAAAAGCAGACATGCTCGATGCCGCCCACATGCTTCACAAAAAAGGATACAAACTGTTTGCTACGGGCGGAACTCATAAGTTTCTTGCCGAAAACGGGATACCTTCGACATTGGTATATTGGCCAAGCGAAAACAAAAATCCGCAAGCATTGGATATGTTGCGCAACAAAGAGTTGGATTTTGTTGTAAATATACCGAGAGATTTAACTCCCGGAGAATTGGACAACGGCTACAAAATCCGTCGGGCAGCCATAGACTTCAACATTCCCTTGATTACGAATGCCCGTCTGGCATCAGCCTTTATTGGAGCCTTTTGCAATATGGATGTAAACGACATTCAAATAAAAAGTTGGGACGAATACAAGTAACCAACCCTTTCAACATCAAAAAAACGGTCTGCTTAAATCAGGTAAGCAGACCGTTTTATCGTCTTCATTAATCAACTATTTTTTTGCTTCATCAACAAAGTCATGTACCTTATTTTTCAAATTATCTGCTTTTTCTGCCATATACAACGTCTGATCAGCTACTTTATCGGCAACTTTTGCGCCAGTATTCATCATTTTTTCTTTTGCTGAATCAAACATATCTCCTGCTTGTTCGCTAACTTTATGAAAAGTTTGACAAGCTTTTTCTTTCAATTGTTTTCCTTTTGAAGAACAAGAAAAACGATACAATACAACTCCCAGAACAGAACCTAATCCTAATCCCAGCCAAAACTTTGAATTACCAGTTTCCATAATCAACATTAAATTAAATAAGTAAAAATATAACGGTTATACACAATCTTATACTAAGCCATACATAAAGATTTAATCTCGACAATTTTTATTCAACAAGTACACCAATCCTTTCTCTAACTCAAAATAAGATTACATATAGCCGCTCAAACTAAATTTCTTTTCTATTCGGTTTACTAAACAAAGACACAATCCACAATAACAAAATAGCTCCGATAACCGAAGTAATAAGACTACCTACGATACCAGTTGTAGCTATACCTAACAATCCGAATACCCAGCCGCCCAATAATCCGCCAATAATGCCGACTATTAAATTAATAATCACACCGAAGCCTCCACCTCGCATAATCTTCCCAGCTATAAATCCGGCTAAAATACCGATAACAATATACCAAATAAAATACATAAGAATCTAATTTTTAATACATACTATGGTTTTAGAACGTGAACCGTCAATATTGGTACCTATTAGCTGTTTCACACAATAAAAACAGCATGCACAAAAACATGGTTCAGCACACAAAGAAAAAATTAACAACAATTGTGTTATACCGCAAATAGATAAAAATATAAAGGAGAGTTAATACATCTGAGCATAAACCAGACAGCACTCAACGAATACAAACTCATTTTACGTTCTTTCGGATTCTCAATCCGGTCATAAGACTATAAAAGAATCTTCTCATTTTTTTTGAAAACGAAAATGAAATTTGAAAACCAACACAAAACCGACAAATATCAATTAATCTTTATACTAATTTATCCATACCAACTATTTGGTATAAATCAATAATAATTCTACCTTTGCATCACTAAAAATAGTCAGAAATTTTCACTTAATAAAAAAGAGCGAATTATGATGTATTCACACGAAGTAGAACACATGTGTGTTGTAAAAAAAGGCCCTAATCACGGGCCGGCTCCCATTCCAGAAGAAGGAAAATGGGTAAAAGCCAAAGAAGTAATCGACATTTCGGGCTTGACTCACGGTATCGGATGGTGCGCTCCCCAACAAGGTGCTTGCAAATTGACATTAAACGTAAAAAATGGTGTTATTCAAGAAGCGTTAGTTGAAACAATAGGATGTTCAGGTATGACTCACTCTGCGGCTATGGCTTCGGAAATTCTTCCGGGTAAAACAATTCTTGAAGCATTGAATACCGACATGGTTTGCGACGCAATCAACACAGTAATGCGCGAATTATTCCTGCAAATTGTTTACGGACGTACACAATCGGCTTTCTCAGAAGGCGGTTTGATGATTGGCGCTGGACTTGAAGATCTTGGTAAAGGTTTGCGCAGTCAAGTAGGTACATTGTACGGAACTCTTGCCAAAGGTTCTCGTTATCTTGAAATGGCCGAAGGTTATATCAAAACTATCGCTTTGGACAAAAATGATGAAATCTGCGGTTATGAATTTGTTCACCTCGGAAAATTCATGGATGAAATCAAAAAAGGAACCGACGCTAACGAAGCATTGAAAAAAGTAACCGGTACTTACGGTCGTTTCACTGCTGAACAAGGTGCAGTTAAACATATTGATCCACGTCACGAATAATATAAGGAGGAAGAATTATGATTAGAGAAGTAAAATTTGAAAGTCAAGACCGTCGTATCAAACAGATTACCGCTGCATTGAACGCTAACGGCATCAAAGATATCGAAGAAGCAAACGCTATCTGCGAATCTTACGGACTCGATCCTTATAAAACGTGTGAAGAAACCCAACCTATCTGCTTCGAGAATGCAAAATGGGCTTATGTAGTAGGTACTGCCATCGCTTTGAAAAAAGGCTGCAAGAATGCTGCTGATGCTGCCGAAGCTATCGGTATCGGATTACAATCATTCTGTATACCCGGTTCTGTTGCCGACGATCGTAAAGTTGGTATCGGACACGGTAATCTGGCTGCAATGTTGCTGCGTGAAGAAACAAAATGTTTTGCATTTTTAGCAGGACACGAATCATTCGCCGCAGCAGAAGGCGCCATTAAAATCGCAGCTAAGGCTGACAAAGTACGCAAAGAACCGTTACGTTGTATTTTGAACGGTTTGGGTAAAGACGCTGCTCAAATCATCTCTCGTATCAACGGATTTACTTATGTTCAAACTCAATTCGACTATTACACGGGCGAATTGAAAATCGTTCGCGAAATAGCATACTCAGACGGACCCCGCGCCAAAGTAAAATGCTACGGAGCCGATGATGTTCGCGAAGGCGTTGCCATTATGTGGAAAGAAGGTGTAGACGTTTCTATCACAGGTAACTCTACCAACCCGACACGTTTCCAACATCCGGTTGCCGGCACTTACAAAAAAGAACGTGTACTTGCTGGAAAACCCTACTTCTCAGTAGCATCAGGAGGTGGAACGGGACGTACTCTTCACCCCGATAACATGGCTGCAGGTCCTGCTTCTTACGGTATGACCGACACTATGGGACGTATGCACTCAGACGCACAATTCGCCGGATCTTCATCAGTTCCCGCTCACGTAGAAATGATGGGATTCCTCGGTATTGGTAACAACCCGATGGTAGGCTGTACTGTTGCTTGCGCTGTTGACGTAGCTACCGCACTGAATAAATAATTCTGATTATTTTAATAATAAGGAGGAAACTAACAATTTATTGTTAGTTTCCTCCTTTTAATATAAAAAACTCCTTTTTCCCAACAATTAAAATTTTCTCAACTAAATCAATGTTCAACAAGTCTATTTTCAAAAACTATATATTTATAATTATCATTTTATTCTATTCTTGCTCTAATACAGAAAAGGAAGACATCCCCATTCCCCAAATAAAATCGTTCATGTTTCTAATGAAAGATAATCCTCAGTATCTTTCAGAAGACATTGTCGGAACAATCAAGAATAATCAAATCATTCTTCGAATACCTCATATTTTATCAAAACAAAACTTGATTCCTACGATAAAGCTATCTGACGAACAATATTCATGGATAAAAGAAGATATAACACTTGGTTTCGATTTTTCTTCTCCGGTAGAAATTACAATAGAAAACAAAAATGGAGAAACCCAAACATACGAAATAATTGTATATGCTTTCACTGGATTACCTATTGTCTACATTGACACAGAAAACAACGAAAGCATTACATCTAAAGATAGATACCTTAACGCGAATATTCAAATTATCGAAGATATATATACTCGGTCAGAAAAAACATTTAAAAGTAATGTAAAAATTAAAGGCCGTGGAAATTCCACATGGACCTTACCTAAAAAACCTTATGCCCTTAAATTCGACAAAAAAACTTCAATATTAGGAGAACCGGCAAATAAGTCATGGGTATTACTCGCTAATTATACAGACAAAACAAACCTCCGCAACGAAACAGCATTCTTCATGGGAAGAATCAGCAACTTAGATTGGACACCAAGAAGCCATTTTGTCGAACTATTTATAAATAACATATACTATGGAACTTATCAAATATGTGACAAAATAAATATTTCCGATTCAAGAGTTAACATTTCAGACAATGGATATTTGTTAGAAGTAGATAACCCCACAAAAATAGGAAATGATGATATTACATTCCGTACAGAAAGACTTCTTTTTTGCATAAAAGACCCTGATATAGAAAAAGACAGCGAACGTTACCAAGAAATATCAAATCATATCAAAAATATAGAAACTGTTTTATTTGGTGATAACTTTCTGGACAAAGACAACGGATATGCAAAATACATAGATAAAACCAGTTTTGTCGATTGGTATTTAATTAATGAAATAACAAAAAATAATGACACATTTTACAGTAGCAGTTTTATGAATATAAGTCCCGACGGAAAACTTAAAATGGGACCATTATGGGATTACGACATATCTTTAGGAAATATCAACTACAATAATAATCAATCATACGAAGGTTTTTATGCTAAAAACACCATTTGGATTGCCCGCATGTTTGAAGATCCCGAATTTGTATCGTTAGTAAAAGACAGATTTAATTATTTTAAATCGAAGAAAAACGACATCTTCATAAATATAAACGACAATGCCGATTATTTAAAATACTCTGTTGTAGAAAACAACAATAAATCGCAAACTTTATATAAGTATACTTGGCCTAATTATGCAATATGGGGATCTTATAATAATGAGGTTCAATATTTAAAAAACTGGATAGAAAAAAGATTCAACTGGCTTGAATCTGCGTTCTCAAATCTTTAATTTTTATTGCCACTCTGCGTAAAATTTCTTGTTGAACAATAAAATATACCAAAATATAAGCCCCCAATAAACGATTATAAAGTTTATTGGGGGCTTTACTGTAAAACAAGTATATAGTTACCTAAATAATATTTGATTTTCAAATGAATTATTGTATCTTCGCTACGTTAACTTTTAATATTATCCACAATGACAAACAAAGAAGAGATAGTAAGTAAATTCGACATCAAAGGGACAGTTACAGAAATAACTCCTTTGGGAAACGGATTAATAAACGACACATTCAAAGTTCTTACCAAAGAAGAAGATGATCCTGATTATGTATTGCAACGAATAAATCACGCTATATTCAAAGATGTAGATTTGCTTCAAAATAACATCAAACGAGTAACAGATCATATTCGTAACAAATTAGCCGCACAAGGAGAAACAGATATTGAACGGAAAACTCTACGCATCATTCCCGCACGAGACGGCAAATTATACTATTTTGACGGAGAAAATTATTGGCGTATAACCGTACTTATCCCAAGAGTGAAAACGTATGAGGCTGTTACTCCTGAATTTGCCTACTACACAGGAAAAGCATTCGGTAATTTTCAATCGATGCTGGTAGATATTCCGGGCGAACCGTTAGGTGAAACGATTCCCAATTTCCATAATATGGAAACCCGATTAGAAGCGTTTAAAGAAACCGTAGCCCGAAATCCGGAAGGTCGCGTAGAAAAAGCACAATGGCTCATAGATGAGTTATTGAAACGTGCCGATGAGATGTGTAAAGCAGAACAGCTGCACCGTGAAGGAAAATTGCCCAAGCGCATAAACCACTGCGATACGAAAGTAAACAATATGCTTTTCGATGAAAACGGACAAGTACTGTGCGTTATCGACCTCGACACCACAATGCCGGGTTATGTACTATCCGATTTCGGCGACTTTATCAGAACTGCCGGAAATACCGGAGCGGAAGATGATGAAAACTTAGATAACGTAAACCTGAACATGGAAATTTTCAAATCGTACGCAAAAGGCTATATAGAAAGCGCCAAATCTTTCTTACTACCTGTTGAAACGGAAAATCTTCCGTTCGGAGCCAAGTTGCTCACCTATATGCAAACGGTACGTTTCTTAACCGATTACATCGACGGAGACCACTATTATAAAATTAAGCATCCCGAACACAATTGGCAACGCTCGTTGGCGCAATTCAAACTGTTGCAAAGTTTAGAAGCACACGAACAAGAGATGCTGACATACATAAAAAGCCTGATTTAAGCGCAAAAATCAATATAGAAAAAGCCAGTCTTGTCAGACTGGCTTTTTCTATATAACACCGTTAATCAAAACTTCATTGCTCCAATCTATAAAGCCATTTTATCTCTTCCGCCCAAAGCTCCTCATTCGGCGTTTCAAGAATCAACGGCATGTCTTCAAAACGAGCGTCATTCATTATCAAACGGAATGCTTCTGCACCCAGAACACCTTTACCCAGACTTTCATGACGATCTACTCGCGAATCAAGACCTTTTTTCGTATCGTTCAGGTGCATCCCCCGCAAATAAGAAAAACCGATAATTTTATCGAAATCAGCCCAAACCTTATCGAACGATTCTTTTACAGACAAATCGTACCCGGCGGCAAAAGCGTGACAAGTATCTATACAAACTCCCACTCGGCTTTTATCCTCCACCCTATCAATAATCTGGGCTAAATGTTCAAAGGCAAACCCCACATTCGATCCTTGTCCGGCCGTATTCTCTATAACAGCCGTTACTCCGGCAGTCTTATCCAACGTTAAGTTGATAGACTCTGCAATACGTATCAGACAATCGTCCAAAGAAAATTCTTTCAAATGGCTGCCCGGATGAAAATTCAATAATGTCAATCCTAACTGCTCACACCGCTGCATCTCATCCAAGAAAGCATCGCGCGACTTTTGCAAACCGTCTTCTGCGGGATGCCCTAAATTAATCAGATAACTATCGTGCGGCAAAATCATATCCAGCCGGAATCCTAACTCATCGCACCGCTTTTTAAACAATTCTATGCTTCGCGACGAAAGAGGTTGCGATTTCCACTGACGTTGATTTTTCGTAAACAGCGCAAATGTTTTCGCCCCGATAGCGTCAGCATTCAAAGGAGCGTTTTCCACCCCGCCCGAAGCGCTGACATGCGCACCTATATATTTCATAACAAAATCTATTTAGTTGTAATCAAAACAAAATTAATCAAATTTTTCGGCGACGACAAATATTTCACTATATTCGCCAAATCTATACTAAGGATAAGACTATGATAAATCAAATACTTAAACATTTCATTGATTTTATATACGGCACTAAGAAAATTGAGCGAAGGTTCAAAGCCGAACATCCCAACGAAACAGTTCTCGCATCGGACGCATGCAAAGGTATTTCCCCAAATCAAGATAAAGACGTAAAAGGGGGAAGCGACTGGATTACAGCTCAACGGGCTGTTATACTTCTGACCGACAAAAGAATTGTTTGCGGAAAATGGGATATTCCCCTCTGCTCTATTACAGATGCGCATTTAATAGAATACTCCTCCTTATTCAGTTCCGGACAAGTACTGAAAATTCAAACTGAAAACGGAAAATTCTATCAATTCGGCATGCAAAAAAATCCGGAATGGATAAACCAATCCGCCTTACCGTTATCCTTAGAAAAAGGACAGTCTACAAACAGTGTATTCCGCTTTCTTTTTTGGTTGATTATACTCGGTTATCTTGCATATTCTTTTATATAGAGATTCGTAAACAATGCTAAGCAAAAACAAAATACGGTTTATCCGTTCGCTCGAAACAAAAAAAACACGTCAAGAAGAAAACTGTTTTCTTGCCGAAGGCAACAAATTAGTTGCCGATACGATTAGACACTTCAACTGCCGATTGTTAATCACTACGCAAGAATGGCAAGAACAGCATCCGGATATTTCCGCACAGGAGATAATAACCGCTACAAAAGATGAAATACGAAAATGCTCTCTACTAAAAAATCCGCAAGACGTAATAGCCGTTTATGAAAAGCCCGTACATAAAATAGAGACAGATTTATTAAAAAAGCAACTGGTCTTAGCATTAGACTCCGTGCAAGATCCCGGCAATCTGGGTACAATCGTGCGAATAGCCGACTGGTTCGGCATCTCCAATATCGTATGCTCGGCAGAATGCGCAGACATTTACAATCCCAAGACAGTGCAGGCCACTATGGGAGCGATAGCGCGCGTACAGGTACACTACACCTCTTTATCCCGTTTCCTGAAAGACATACATCCCTCGCCTATTTACGGAACATTTTTAGAAGGAAACGACATTTACGAGGAATCTCTTTCCGCTAACGGCGTTATTGTTATGGGAAACGAAGGGAACGGCATTTCAGATGAAATAAAACAACTGATAGACAAAAAACTTTACATACCCAATTATCCGGCAAATACCGAGACCTCCGAATCACTCAACGTAGCAATCGCCACAGCCGTTACCTGTGCCGAATTCAGACGCAGAATCCGTTAAATACGATCTAATACAGTTTTCAGCAACTCTTCTATCGACCCGCGATATTGCGTATTGGTATCATGAGCTAATCTATTGGCTATGATGCTGCACACGGTCATGGCACGATGTCCCATCAACCGAGCTAAACCGGCCAAAGCAGAACTCTCCATTTCATAATTCGTAACAGACATGCCATTATAAGAAAATGATTCTATTTTACTATTCAATTCCGGATCTGCTAACGGAAGACGTAACTCCCTACCCTGCGGTCCATAAAAACCATTGGCTGAAATAGTAGTACCCATTACCATCTCACCCTGACTGATCTGCTCCGCCAGATCGGCATCGGCGTCTACAACGTAAGGCGCAGCCCACAAAGGCGACCAATTGACATGACGACAAAAAGCATCCTCAAAAGCCAAATCACAAACATCATTACGACCGGCATAAAAATTCAGAACCCCATCGAACCCAATAGATTTCCGGGCAACGACTGCCGTCCCTACCGGAACATAAGGCTGCAATCCTCCCGATGTTCCTACACGTACCATTGTTAAACGACGAAACTCTTCCTTCTCCGTCCGATTTTCCAAATCGATATTAGCCAACGCGTCCAACTCATTTAGCACAATATCAATATTATCCGTACCTATACCATGCGACAAAGCCGTAATCCGTTTCCCGACATACCATCCTGTTACGGTATGAAATTCCCGATTCGTTACATCACACTCTTTTTCATCGAAATAAGAAGCCACAAGATCTACTCTCGCAGGATCGCCCATCATAATAATTTTATCGGACAATTGTTCAGGGTGCAGATGCAAATGAAACACCGAACCGTCGTTGTTAAGAATTAATTCGGAATCAGAAAAGTACTTTGCCATAACAGTATGTTTTTAAGGAAATTGTACTGCTACGAAAATAATCATTATTCGCAAGATATAAAAATAAATAAACAAAAAACATTACTATATGGTAGCTATCTCCATAACTCAACACCATTTTTTACAATAAAATCATATATTTGCAAGTATAAACATGCCTATTGATTATGAACGAATGGCTCCATTATAACAACAGAAATAAAAAGATACAAAATAATGGTAACTCAAAAACCTACCTATCCGGTATATCCGACTGAAAAAAAATGCTGAACTATTAGATTTAGTTGTCACAACCCTGTCAAACTCTAAAAACATTGTTCTCGATTTTACTGCGGTAGCGGCACAACATTAAAAGCAAACGGACAAAAATGGATAGATATAAACCAATCAGACATAACCATAGACGAAACAAAAATGGAAATCTTTCGATCATACCAATTTATCGGCTTAGACAATACAGATATAATTATCAAACACATTATAACAAAACGGCAATGAAAAAATCGATCTTTTCTTTTATCGTGCTGTTGTGTATAGGTCTTAATATACAAGCACAACAACTAAATGTAGCAACATACAATTTACGAAATGCCAATCGAGGAGACTCGATAAACGGAAATGGTTGGGGGCAACGTTATCCGGTAGTTGCAGAACTGGTGCAGTTTCACGATTTTGACATCTTCGGCACACAAGAGTGTAAACATCATCAATTACAAGATTTAATTGAAGCCATGCCTCAATACACATACATCGGCGTAGGACGCGACGATGGAAAACAAAGCGGGGAATATGCCGCCATCTTCTATAAGAAAGATAAATTCAAACTAATAGAACATGGCGATTTTTGGTTATCTACGGAAACAGCCTATCCCAACAAAGGTTGGGACGCAGCTTTACCACGCATCTGCACTTGGGGAATTTTTAAAGAAAAGAAAACCGGATTTAAATTCATGTTCTTCAACCTGCACATGGATCACATAGGCGTAGAAGCTCGTAAAGAGAGCGCAAAACTGATTTTAGCGAAGATTAAAGAAACCGGAGGAAAGTTGCCCGTTATTTTAACCGGCGATTTCAACGTAGACCAGACAAACGAAAGCTATAAATTACTGAATGAATCGGGAATTTTGCACGACTCGTATGAAGCCGCCAAATTCCGTTATGCAACAAACGGAACATTCAATAGTTTTAATCCCAACTTGAAAACAAATAGTCGCATAGACCACATATTTATCAGCAAACCGTTTACAGTACAAAAATACGGTGTATTGACCGACACCTACCGATCGGAAATTTCCGATAGCCAAAAGGAAATAAAATCATCCAACTTTCCCAAAGAAGTTTCTCTACACAAATATCAAGCCCGTACCCCATCCGACCATTTTCCCGTAATGGTGATATTGAAATACAAAAAGTAATTCAGTCTAAATAAAAAGACGACCTGTCTAAAATTTATTAGACAGGTCGTCTTTTTATATAACGTGAGTTCGGGATAAATTAGATATCACGATTTATAGCCATAAGCCCACGCTTAGATTTCGCTATGAAATCAAGCATATAAGAAATCTCAGGCGAAAGAGTAATTTCTTCATGTATCCTTCTTACTGCATTTTCTAAACTCGTTCCACATTGATAAATCTGACGATACGCTTTGGCAATATCATCAATAATATCTCTGGAAAAACCGTGTTTACCCATAATAACGGCATTTATTCCGTAATATGATATAGGGTTATGAGCAGCCACGATAAACGGAGGCACATCACGATTCGCTCTACACCCGCCCTTTATCAAAACCCAACTTCCCACTCGACATCCTTGATGTAGAATCACATTACTGCTGAGAATTGCTTTATCATCAATAACACATTCTCCGGCAATTTTAGTTCCGGTTCCGATAACGCATTGATTTCCGATTTTCGTATCATGTGAAACATGAACTCCCTCCATCAAGAAACAACCGTTTCCTATCTCGGTACAACCGTCTTTTGTTGTCGCACGGTTTATAATTACTTTTTCTCGGATAGTATTATCGTTACCTATTTTCAAGATAGTATCATCGCCATTAAATCTAAAATCTTGCGGAATAGCACCAACAATAGCACCCTGAAAAACCTTATTGCCAGAACCCATCCGGGAACCGCTTAATACACTGGCATACGGCATAATGGTACAACCGTCTCCAATTTCTACATTTCCATCGATATACGCAAACGGCATAATATTTACATCATTGCCAATTTTTGCACTCGGATCTACATAGGCTAAAGGACTAATCATAATACTTCTTTTTTAAGGTTAAACTTTCAACGTCCTCCTCCTAACGCATGATACAGATTGATAACAGACTGCATCCGTTGGAAATTATCGGCAACTTCTGACAACTGTGCACTAAGCAACGATTGTTGAGCTGTCAACACTTCCAAATACGTATGAGAAGAATCCAAATATAATAAATCTTGCGTATATTCCACAGATTTTTCAAGAGATTTTATTTGTTCTTTTCTCTGAACCAATTTCTCCTCAGCAGCTTGATATTGTACCAAAGCGTTGCTGACCTCGCTACCCGCATTCAATATACTCTGTTGAAAAGCGATAAGAGCCTCTTCCTGCTGAGCTTTCGCTATCTTCAACTGAGCCACGTTAGCACCTCTCGCAAACAACGGTTGAGTAAGAGATGCAACAGCTGACGCAAAGAATTTTGCAGGATTCATTATTATACCTCCGGCGCTATTAGTCCAACCCGCAGAACCGCTTATAACCAAATTCGGATAAAAAGCGGAACGAGCTATATTCGTATTATAATAAGCTCCGGCTAATACCATTTCCGCAGAACGCACATCCGGACGGTTCGATAACATCTGGACAGGAATACCCGTATTCATTTCCACAGGGAATTGTTGCTCTTCAATTGTTCCGCGTACAATCATCTGAGGAGCTTGTCCCAACAATACGGAAAGCGCATTCTCTGACTCACTTATTTGGCGGCGCAAATCTGACAAAGACGCTACAATTGCATAATAATTGGCTTCACTCTGCACCACTGCGGCTTCGTTTACATTACCCGCCGCTTTCAGATCTTTCATCATCTGTACGTTCTTTTCCCAGTTCCGGGCAGTCTGTTCTGTGATAGATAACTGGCGGTCTAACATCAACAACGTATAGTAATAATTCGCTACTGTCGATATTACCTGAGTTTGAACAGCCTGCTTATAAGCCTCGCTCTGTAATAATGCAGCCTTAGCGCCTCGTTTAGAATTCAGCAAACGGCCAAATAAATCTATCTCCCAACTGGCTGCCACCGGCAATTGATATGACCATTGCGCTGACGATTTATCAAAACTGCTTACCGTACCTTGCGGAGCGAGTGACAACGACGGAAGAAACGCCAAGCGAGACGTCATTAAACGAGCTTCCGCTTCGCTAACTCGCAATGCAGCAGTTTTTAAGTCGGAATTATTCTCTAATCCTTGTCTAATCAGATGTTGTAATTGCGGGTCGGTAAACACCTGCTCCCAAGGTAAATTCCCCATATTCGTGGTATCCGATACCGACAATGTATCTGTTACCGATACCGGATCACGGTACATCCCTTTCGTATCAACATCGGGACGTTTATACGGCTTATAGATATGGCAACTGCTTACTCCTACCGCCAACAATACGATATATAGAATGTTTCTTTTCATTTTCATTTCTTTTATAATATTTCCGAGGCCGTTATTATTTAGAATACTGTTCTATTTCAGGCTCTAATTCACTATTGTCAAGATCTTTCCATTCAATAGGTTTGAAGTGTTCTTGCAAATGTTCAAACACGACGAACAACGCCGGAACAACAAATATCTGACAGATCATACCTATCAACATACCGCCGACTGCTCCTGTACCCAACGTACTGTTCCCGTTTGCACCGACACCGGAAGCAAACATCAACGGAAGCAGACCGACAATCAAAGCCAACGAAGTCATCAAAATAGGACGAAGACGAGCAGCAGCACCATCTATCGCTGCATTTACAACAGACATGCCTGTCTTTCGTCTATCCAAAGCAAACTCGGTTATCAAGATAGCATTTTTTGCCAACAAACCTACCAACATAATCAACGAAATCTGCATATAGATATTATTTTCCACACCTAATAATTGGGCGAAAATAAAACTTCCGCATAGCCCGAAAGGAATAGACAATATCACAACCAAAGGCAATATATAACTTTCATATTGTGCACTAAACAAAAAATATACGAAGACAAGACACAATGCAAATATAATGGCAGTAGTATTTGCTCCCGTCGATTGTTCCTCGCGCGTCATACCGGAAAACTCAAAACCGTATCCCGTAGGCAAAGTTTCTGCGGCAACCTCTTCTATCGCTTTAATTGCCTGACCTGAACTATACCCTGCTGCCGGAGCACCATTAACAGATATGGCTGTAAACATATTAAAACGCTTGATATTATCCGGCCCATAAACCTTACGCAATGTCATAAATTGGGTTATCGGAGCCATCTCATTCCCATTACGGATTTTGATATTGTTCAATGTTTCAGGATTAATGCGATAATCAATATCACCTTGCACCATTACACGATACAATTTACCGAATCGGTTAAAATTAGACGCATACATACCGCCGTAATATCCTTGCAATGCAGTTAAAACATCACTCGGACTGATTCCGGCCTGTTTACATTTGGCAACATCTACATCCACCATATATTGAGGGAATGTCGGATTAAAAGACGTTTGAGCCGTTGCAATCTCAGGGCGTTCTCGCAATTTAGCCAAGAAATTATTTGCAACATCGAAGAACGTATTCAGATCCCCCCCCGTTTTATCTTGCAAATTCAATTCAAAACCATTTGTTATACTATAACCGGGAATCATAGGAGGAGCGAACAACAGAACCCTTGCGTCTTTAACAGCGGCCTGTGTTGTCATATACAACGAACCGATAACCGAATTTACATCTTGCCCTTCTCCCCGTTCAGACCAATCTTTCAATTTACAGATAAACGTTCCGTAACAACTGCCTTGACCGGCAATAAAGCTATATCCCACAATCATCGTACGTGCTCTAATGTCAGGATTATCGGCAATAAGACTATCAACTTTCTCCATTGCTGCAGTAGTCTGCTCCATAGATGTAGCCGGAGGCATATCGACTACCGCAAAGAATGTTCCCGTATCTTCATTCGGGACCAACCCTGACGGAGTAATATTCATTAAGAAGACCAATAAAACTATCGAAATAACGACAGAAGCAAATGAAAGCCATTTTTTATGAATGAAGAACATTATTCCGCCTTTATACTTTTTCAATACCGCATCATAGGCTGTATTGAAAGAGGTATGGAAACGTTGAACAAATGAAACTTTCTTATTCTCGCCGTTTCCTGAATGAGGTTTCAAAAACATGGCACACAATGCAGGACTTAAAGTCAACGCATTCAAAGCTGACAGTCCGATAGAAATGGCCATAGTTAAACCGAATTGGCGGTAGAACGTACCGGATGTTCCGGACATAAAACTAACCGGAATAAACACGGACATCATAACCAACGTAATAGAGATGATAGCGCCGGAAATTTCGTTCATCGCATCGATAGATGCTTTACGTGCCGATTTATACCCTACGTCTAACTTGGCATGGACCGCCTCGACGACGACTATCGCATCGTCCACCACTATCGCAATTGCCAGCACAAGGGCACAGAGCGTCAATAAGTTTACACTGAAACCGATAATATACAAGAAGAAGAATGTACCTATCAACGCCACTGGTATAGCAATAGACGGAATCAATGTAGAACGCAAATCCTGCAAGAAGATATATACGACAATAAATACCAGAATAAACGCTTCAAGCAATGTTTTTATTACCTCATGAATAGATGCGAACAAGAAATCATTGGTATTTAATAATATTGCCACTTTTACACCCGGAGGAAAATCCTTTTCCGCATTCTTCAACAACTCTTCTATGTTTTTAATAATTTCCGTAGCATTTGATCCTGCTGTTTGAAAAATCATAGAAGTAACACCCGGATGACCATCAACTCTATTGTCATATCCGTATGTCAAACGTCCCAATTCTACCCGAGCAATATCTTTCAGCCTCAATATTTCGCCATTTGACGTAGCGCGAATAACAATATCTTCAAATTCCTCCGCCGTTTCCAAACGTCCTTTATATTTCATAATGTATTGGAACGACTGATCGCCACTTTCTCCAAATTGTCCCGGAGCAGCTTCAATATTCTGTTCGGCCAAAGCTGCGACAACATCGGTAGGCATTAAATTATATTGCGCCATAACATCTGGCTTCAACCAGATACGCATAGAATAATTAGCCCCCATTACCATAGCTTCCCCTACACCGGGTACACGCTGTACTTCCGGAATCAAATTAATTTTCGCATAGTTTTCAAGAAACTCTACATCATACTTATCATCCGAACTATATATAGAGAACCCCATCAACATACTGGTTTGACGTTTCTGGGTAATGACCCCTACTTTCGTAACCTCTGCCGGCAATAATCCCGTAGCTTTCGATACACGGTTCTGTACATTTACAGCAGCCATATCCGGATCGGTTCCTTGCTTAAAGTAAATCTGAATGCTGGCATCGCCGGTATTGGTAGCGGTAGATGTCATATACATCATGTTTTCCACACCATTGATTTCTTCTTCCAATGGAGCAATCACACTATTCAAAACAGTTTGAGCATTAGCTCCTGTATAAGATGTACTTACCTGTACTGTTGGAGGCGCAATATCAGGATATTGCGTTACAGGCAAAGACACAAGCCCCAGTATCCCCAAAATAACGATTACAATAGATATAACCGTTGAGAGCACAGGTCTATTAATAAATCTATCTAATTTCATAATGTTACATTTTTATACGAAATTCTTTTCAGAATATATTATTTAGCGGCTGCCGAAGGGTTAGTCATCGCATTAACTTTTGCAGCAGCTTCTTCCGGAGTAACGGGTTTTATTTTCATTCCATCACGAACTGAAATACCAACGCCTTCTAATACAATACGTTCAAATGGTTTTAACCCTTCTGTTACAATATACGTTTTTCCGTCATTTTCCGGCAATATCTGAATCTCCCGGATATTAACGACAGAACTGTCATTTACTACAAACGCGAACTTTTTATCTTGTATTTCTGTTGTCGCCTTTTGAGGTATCACGATAATAGAATCTGACTGTACCGGGACTAAAATACTACCGGTAGATCCGCTACGCAATATACGTTGCGGATTAGGAAATGTTGCGCGCATGCTGGCCGCTCCCGTAGACAAACCTATCACACCGCTTACCGTCTCTATTTTACCTTTTTCGGGATAGATGCTTCCATCCGCCAGTTTCAAAGAAACTTCCGGTTGGCTGCTCAAAATATCCGCCATCTTTCCATCGCTTTGACGAGCCAATTCAAGAATCTGCTTTTCGTTCATAGAAAAATACACATACATTTCCGACACGTCCGATACCGTTGTCAACGGCGTAGCCATAGAAGCGCTTACCAAACTTCCTTCACGGAAAGGGATATCTCCTACTACACCATCTGCCGGACTGGTTACTGTGGTATAAGACAGATTTTTACGTGCATTTACCAATTGCGCTTTCGCTTGCGCCAAATTAGCTTCTTGTGTTGCCAAAGCATTTTCGGCTAACTGTAAATCATAATCGCCGATAATATTTTTCTGGTGCAACTCTTTTTTATTATTGTATGTCAATCGAGCATTAGCAACAGCAGTTTCGGCAACCTTCACATTTGCTTCCGCAACATTAACTGCCGCCTCGTATTGCACTTGATCTATAATAAACATGGGTTGCCCTTTACGCACAACCGAACCCTCATCTACCAAAAGTTTTGTTATAAACCCTGCAACTTGCGGCCTGATTTCAATATCTTGCCGGCCTCTAATAGACGCAGGATATGACTTTTCCAATACTCTATCTACCGGCTGTAACGTTAAAACAGCATACTCTCTTACGGCATTTTGCATCGACTGTTGCTTTCCGCCACAAGCAAAAAGAAACAAGCACAATGAAATTAAAGTTATTCGCTGAAACTTAATAATCATAGACTTTGTAATTTTCATATTTCACCAATTTATAATATCCTTATTCTCAAACTGAAAAACACATAGTTTTCCTAATAATTTCATTCTGTAATATCCATTTATCTCTAAATTCGAGGCAAAATTACACAGTTTATTTCTAACAAAAATATGACAAATATCATTTTTTGTGCTGAAATGAGACAAATATAGTTAAAAACAACCCATTGTTATAATAACAATTCTAAATACAGAAGGTATGTTCTACACAGAATATTTTCCTGAACGAATCCGATATAACGTCTCTTTTGTTATCCCTAAATACGATGCTATTTGCCCCAACGTCGCCCGTTGTAACAAATGCGGATAACGGGTTATTACCCATTCATACCGTTCTTTCGCAGTCTTATGTTGTAATATAATAACCCTCTCTTCTAAAAATTGACAATATGCCAGCAATATACGATTAACCATTGCGTAAACAAATATATTGTCTGGTTTTCCACGAGAATCTCTCTGTACGGAAATAACCTCCGTATCTTCTAAAAACTCAATAACTTCGGGATATTCCTGTCTGCTGAACTTCGACCGGAGAGAAATCAACAAATCATTTTCAAAAGCGAACCACGTTGTTATATCTTTTCCATCTTTCAAATAATAAATACGGGCAGCTCCGGATTTTATCAAAAAAAAGCGTCCTCGTATGCCGCCGTTTTCTTGTCCTAACGTATCACCTTTCTTAAACTTTAAAACCGTTGTCAACGACTTTAACCGCTCTTTCATCAACGGAGTCAAGTGCAATTGGACACTTATATGATCGATAAACTTTTGCATGTTCAAACACTTTTTCGGACGCAAATGTAACTTTTTTATCGTACATTATTTGCAAAATATTCTATATAATATTTGTTTTTAGCAAACCTACATCAATCAACAAAATAATATTTCATTCTCAAAAAGAACACTTTTTAAGTGTCCAAATTATTTTTCTATTTATCTTGTCTTGCCATATTGAAACCTCGCCGCAATATTATCGAAATTACAAACCACAACTATAAAAACGGACAAGCCTCAAATGGTGTTTTATTATACCACACTCTGTTTATTTCAGAGCTATTTACACATAAAAAATATTCTAAAAGCAAAAATCTACATCTAACTTGATAAATAGAAATTATACGAAAATTACCTTTTCAATATAATGCCCGATTTTTTTACAGAAAATTGTAACCCCCAATTATCTCCCAACAAAGAACCCGTATCCACACCAAGAGCCGCACCAAACGACCAACCGGCATATTTTCGAGGAGCATATTTTAGTTCCAACAACCCCGAATAATTATCTTTTATTTTAAAAAAAGGCAAATACAACGTTCCCCAATTCTTAGAATAAGACGATAAAAATCTATATTCGAATTCATTAGAAATACAACCCTTCAACCCCACATGGAAAGCCCGTACTCGACTATTGCGCACACTCATATATCCGTCGGCATTATAATCGGGAGAAGTTATAAATGGTGTACCTTGTGTCATTCCCCAATGCGCCCAGCCATATATATTATTGTAATAATCATCTGCCCCGCTCACCTGAATAGGGATCGTTTCATTTTTATTCCACAAAATGGGACCAGATTGGTCAGTAGAGTTCATACACTCAAAAACAGCCCCAGTCAACCACGAACGTCCACTGCGATTAAACTCAACTCCCCACAATCCGTCTTGCCAATTCTTAAATATCATGCCCGAATGATCATCAAAATAATGTTCCTTATATATCTTGACGCGCCAATCATCCCGTTTATAACCGAACTCCATCAAATAAGACCCCACGTGATTCCCCAAGATATTTACTTGGTCACTCCACGTAGAGTTACTCCCTCCTGACATCGGAACAAAAACTTTCAAAAACGACTCTAAATCAGTAGGACAATGAACAACACTGCCATTAGAGTAATAAACATCCCCTCCAAAATGAGCGGCCATATCTATACCGACAATTCCGTAAAACGGAGCATCTTTCTCAAATTTCAAGATTAGGTTCTTACGATGAAACAGTATATTACGCGCATAGGAAAAAGGCTTTTTATAACGGTCGCGCTGATAATTAGCATCCGTCGAGATACCATAACTGACCTCACCTTTAACCTGCATCCAACCGTTCGTACCGGGTACATTCGTAAAACGAGGAATCCCTACTAAAATTTGGGGAACTGGACGAGCATCCCCCGACCAGACCATACTCCCGCTACTCAATTCCGCATTTTCCAATAATGACGTATATTCTTTACTTCCTGCCATCAAACCCAACGAACGGTATTTCAAATCCACATAAGCCTGTTGAATATAAAATGGGGCGCTTTGTTCATACGCACCCGCAATATCAACCCCAAAGCCATACGAAAAGCGATCTTCCCGATTCACATCTTTATAAACACCTGCACGCAAATACCCGTTATTCGGAGACAGAGAAACCATTCCCTGCCGATTGGCCGACAACCAAAAAGGCGTAAAATCTCCGTTCCCCGATATTACATTTATTTCCGTTTCATACCGCAATTCGAAATTGCTTTTTTGCGCATGCAATCTCTCCGGAAAGAGGCCGGACAATAAAAATGAAATTATTACAAATATCTTACTTTTCATGTATCAGAATTTTCTAAACACAAACAAAACCTCATCTTCTCTCATTAAATGCAATTTCGATGCGGAATGTTTATCAATATGGAATTTTGCCGAAGGCTTATCCCAATCATAATAGAACTTCAAAGCATGCAAATCGTTTGCGAACGATGGCTCTATATCCATTCTTATTGTATCTTTTGCAATAACATAAGACCCGATTACAGAATTAACAGCAATTGGAATCCTACTAAACGCTTGTAATTGAAATACTCCGAACTGAAAATTATAAAAAACAGTATCAACCTTTACTACTTTATCATCATACCGCATTTCTCTCAATTGCCATTTTCCCTCTAAGCCGTCGTCACCCTCCTCACAAGAAACAGAGCTCACCAGCAGGCACACTAATAATAAAAATTTTTTAATCTGCATCCATACAAAATTTGTGCAAATATAAACAATGTTTTTCTGTTCGTTACATTTACTTTAAAACTACATTAGAATAATATCGAAAACACCTTTTTTAAACGATATTGAAAAAATAATTATTTGAATATATTGCAAATATATCATACCTTTGCCAAGCATAATTTATCTACAATTATTTTTATGGCAAAGAAAATCAATCACGTACTTATATTACTTCTCTTTTGCTGCACATACAGCACCCATATTATAGCGCAAAATCAAACTGAAATGATAAAAAAAGCTCGGGAAATGG
>JAFUKV010000187.1 GCA_017467745.1 Bacteroidaceae bacterium
CATAGCGACGGGGCACCACCTCTCCCCATTCCGAACAGAGCAGTTAAACCCGTCCACGCCGATGGTACTACACACGTGGAAGAGTAGGTAGCCGCCCCCCTCAAACGCCGGAAGGAACAAACACCCCTCCGGCGTTGTTTATTTAATACCCACAAAACAAAACACACAAACCCCATACCAAGAACACCAACATACCATATCATAACAACACCAAGCAAACAAACAAAACCACAAACACAATAACAACATACACACATAACACACCCACCCCCAGAAAACCATATCAACATATCCAAAACAACCAATCCTTCACCATATACCAAAACATCCACTATACCCACGAATCCAGAACCACAAGAAAAAAACACCCCCCGAACCAAACCAACAACTATCCCGCCCTACAACAAGACTGCTCAAAACCATAAATAAAAAACAAACTGCTACTATAAATAAAAAACGCAAATGAAAAATGGTGGAGTAGTTTTCTTTTCTAAGTTGCTATTGGGCAATAGGTGTGGTATATGTTATTGTTTCTATATTTGATATATTTTGCTTATTTTGTTGTTTGACAATGCTTTCTGTATGTTATAAAATGAAAATATTTTATTATATGGTAAAAATACTCTAATTAAATTGTTTTATTACTATTAAAATAGTATTTTTGCACTACCTAAAATTCGATATTATATTCATCTTATAAATGAGATAGGATGATTTTTCTCCGGCCTCAAATAAATAAATGAGGTATGAGAATGATTTTCAGAGAGGAACGCGATCGGGATTTATTGAGAGCGTATGAGCGAGTTATTAAGTCTTATGGAAAAGATGCACCGTATATTTCTCGAAAAGAGATAATGAAATGTGTGGTAGAAAGTGGCGCCGAACGTTATTATGTAACTTATGAAGAGGCTTTCCGCAATGTTAGGCGTATTATGAACGGCAAATCTTTAAAGTGTAAGAATAGACGTAAGCGATTTATGTATATGTCGCTGTACGATGCGGTAAAACGTTATAGTGAACTTTATCCGGATTTGTCGTTTGGCCGGATTTTGATGCGTGTGCTATCGGAAGAAAAAGCTCCTTGTTTTTTTATTAGTCAGGAGAGAGCTTCTTTGCTTTTAAATTCTATCCAGAAAAAAGTCGTGGCATGAAAAGCAGAGGGATTTTTTTTGTGTTTAACGCAACATCTACTTTTGTGCGAGATAGTTTTTTCCTGTATTTGCTTTTGTTTCTTGTTCTATTATTTGTTTCAGCTTGTGGTTCAGTGAGAAAAAACGAGTTGACGGATATTGTTTCGGAGCAGAAGATGACAGACGTTCGTACAGAGTCTAATCATGATGTTTTTCAGGATGATTTGCAGATTACGACATCGGATTGCACGTATTGGGAGTTTGTTAAGATTGATTACGATACTTCTTCAAATTTTTCTGAGGAGAATGGTGCAAAAATACGGAGTAAGATATGTGTAAAGGGGCACCGTGATAGGGAGGCTGCTTTATCGAGGCAAGAGAATTTAGAAACATCTTGCCAAAAAGAGTTGAATGTGTCTGAAAATGAGGTTGTACGGTCTTCGTATCAGAAAGAGTCGACACGAAAACGAGCTAATTGGTATTGGCCTTTGTTGTGCGTGCCGATTGTTATAATGATAAGTGTGTATTTATTTAGAAGGTTTTACAAATAAGTTGTTTATAAAATGGAAAGTGTTCATAAGAGTTTATGCCATCTTCATTACTCGTGGGAAGATTTGATGCGAGAGGTGTATCTGCAATCTTCATATGCGGTAAAGGGCTGTACCGATATAGATACAGATGCGTTGATTATGGGAGATGATGAATCTATACTATTTTCGCGATTGTTGTCGGATGCTTATTCGGCGGTTTTCAACCGATTATCGGGATTTATGAAAGAGGGTGGCGGATGTTTTACAGAGGGTAGTCATGTGGATTTTTCGTTGATAATACCCGATGCGGTTCCGGCGGGAATATTGGATAGTTTGTCTCATTTGGTAAAGCAATTGTTGGTGTATTATGTACTGTCGCGGTGGTTTATAGGACGTAACGATAATATGGCTATGTATTTTTTACAATTAAGCGATTCTGTTGCGAGTGAGATAAAAAGTTGTTTACATAGGCGCCTTGTACCTATTGTTCGAAAAAATTCATGGTGGTAAGCCGTTTGTTCAGATACGATGGGTTTATTTTTTAATAAAGGGATGTTTTAATATATAGTTATTTGTTTATCAGAATAAAAACAGCCCGATTCTTTATAAATGCAATCGGGCTGTTTTTATTCTATATTTTGTAATTGCAGTTTAGTGGTTGCAACCTCCTCCACATCCGCTTTCGCAGTCGTCTCCGCAATTACAACCTCCTCCGCATCCTCCGCAACTGTGCGGGGTTATTTCTTCGGGAGTTGCATCGCGTACCAGTAGAACAGAACCGATGAAGTGTAAATTTTCGCCGGCTAACGGATGATTAAAATCCATGACGACTACATCGTCTTTTATTTCTACAACAGATCCGTTTAAACGATTTCCGTTAGAATCCATCATTGGGATGGTATTACCCGGAAAAATCATTTCAGAATCAAATTTTCCGTTTATTAAGAATGTGTTTTTGGGCAGTTCTATTACATGATCTTCATCGTATTCGCCGTATGCGTCTTGTGAGGGTATGGTAAAGTCGAAGGTATCACCGGGTTTTAGCGTTACTAATTGTTTTTCGAAAGATTCGAGCATTTGCCCTAATCCGAAAACGAAACGGAGAGGCTCTTTTGGAGTGGCTTTTTCCATTAATTCTTGTTTTTCGTTTTCTCCTACGAATAGATCGTAAGCGACTTCGACAAATTTGCCGGGTTTAATAGTTTCCGTCATTGTTTTTTCTTTATTCGAGTTAAAATTATTTCTATATTTATTTTATGAGAACAAATATACGGAGAAATCGTGTAAAACCAGCGAAATAGAAAGTAATAATGTAATGGGGGAGAAAAAGGGGACAGATTATTTCATGTAGTTGCGGATAAATGGGGTAGCTTTTGGGTAGTAATGTTTATATTCATTTACCAATAGGTTTAGCTCTTTTCACAGTAATATAGCCGATTATATTTAAGTATTGTCGTTTTTTATAGCGGCGGTTAAGATATAATCAGGATAGACGCGATAGTGTATCCGGTAGTAAACGGGAGTTTGCGTGCGGGTTTGATATGCCGATACGGATCCGGACGTGGCGCTCGGGTTTATCGGGGTAACATGTAAATGCCGGGAAAAATCTACGGAGGGCATTTGTATTGCTTTGTAAAGAGATTCTTTTGCCGACCAAAGAAATGTTAGTCCGGTTATACTATTTTCAGGAGATAGTTGTTCCGCTTCTTGTCGATTGATGAATTTTTTTTGTATACGTTGTATTTTTTCGGTTTTGTTTTCTACGTCTATTCCTATAATTTCCGATTTATGTATTGCTAATGCTATACACGATTTTGTATGTGATATGGAAATGTGTCCGTCAAAATTTTTTATATAGGGCGCTCCACTGGGAAGGTATGCAAGTTGAGCATTGTTTCCGAAAACCTGTTTTATTAAGATGCGTACGGTTAGTATTTCGCAAAGTCTTTTTTCCGGATATTTCTTTGTATCCGTGAGGATCGTATCTGAGCAGATAGTATCTTTTTCAAGTATGCGCAGTAGTTCTTGGCTTGTTTCAACGGGATTCCATAAGTATATGCGGATGCCGTCTGTGGTACGTATTGTATCGTTTAGCGGCATACGATCAATTGGTTGTAGATTCTGTGGAAGGTTGGATGAATACTTTTACTTTGATAATTCTGCGTTTGTCTATTTCTAATACGGTGAAGGTAAACTGATTGAA
>JAFUKV010000188.1 GCA_017467745.1 Bacteroidaceae bacterium
CACCAAGCGGAAAAGGCATATTCGATTATGCAGAAAAGTTTTGAAATCGGATCTGCAACTTTTGTAGAGTTGAACGATGCCGATTTGGCTCTTACCAATTCTAAATTAGCCTACAATCAGGCTATATACGATTATCTGACAGCCAAAGCCGAGTTGAATATGGTGTTGGGAAAAAATGTAGTTGAAGTAAATAATAATAAATAATATAAAAAGATGAACACGATTGTAAGATACAAATTTATCTTCTTATCTGTGATAGCATTGTCTATATCATGTACGAATGAAAAGAAAACAGAGGAAGCCGCAGAGGAGAAACCGTTGGTAAAATTAGAAACGGTTAGCATACAAGCGGTAGATCAAACGCAAGAATTTACGGCTACTGTCGAGGCTAATAAAGTAAACAATATAGCACCTTCAACTCCGGTCAGGATAGATAAAATATTAGTAGAAGTGGGAGACCGTGTACGTAAAGGCCAGAAATTAGTAGAAATGGACATTGCGAATCTTGAACAGTCTAAAACGCAGTTGGAAAATTTGCAACTCGAATTTAATCGGATTGATGAGCTTTATAAGGTAGGCGGAACATCCAAATCTGCATGGGACGCACAAAAAACATCTTTGGATATAGCCAAAACGGCATATAAAAATTTAGAGGAAAATACTCGGTTGTTAAGTCCGATAGACGGAGTTGTTACAGCCCGTAATTATGACGATGGTGATATGTATTCGGCAACTAATCCGGTAATAACGGTTGAGCAGATAACACCTGTAAAATTGTTGATAAACGTATCGGAAGCCTTTTATACCAAAGTAAAAGAAGGTATGGATGTCGATGTAAAATTAGATGTTTATGGCGATGAACAATTTAAAGGGAAGGTAAGTCTGCTTTATCCGACTATTGACCCGCAAACGCGAACCTTTACCGTTGAAGTTAAAATACCGAATGCGGATAAACGAGTGCGTCCCGGTATGTTTGCTCGGGTAGTGCTTAATTTCGGTACATTAGATCATGTTGTAGTTCCGGATAGAGCGGTTATTAAGCAATCCGGTTCGGGCGATCGCTATATTTATGTTTATAACGATGGAAAAGTGTCCTATAACAAGGTACAATTAGGTCGGCGTATGGACGATAAATATGAAGTGATTTCCGGAGTAAAAGACAGAGATAAGGTGGTTGTGTCCGGACAAAATAAGCTGACAAACGGAGCGGAAGTTGAGGTCGGTACTAATTAGAATGCGCATGTTTTCATAAATCATCATTCAGCTTAAAAATAGAATTATGAGTATATATTCATCAGCGGTAAAGAAACCTATTATGACGTCATTGTGCTTTGTTGCCATTGTCATATTGGGACTTTTTTCTTTGAGTCGGTTGTCAATCGACCTTTTGCCTGAAATAGAGACGAATACCATAATGGTTATGACGGCGTATCCCGGAGCAAGTGCGTCGGATATAGAAACCAACGTAACCAAAGTTATGGAGAATACGTTGAATACAGTAAGCGATTTGAAGCACATCACATCGCAATCGAAAGAAAATATCTCCATAATAACACTTGAATTCGAGTATGGAACAGATATAGATGTCGCTACGAACGATGTCAGGGATAAATTGGATATTGTAGAGACCTCTTTACCTGATAATGTCGACAATCCGATTATTTTTAAATTCGGTACGGATGATATTCCTATCTTGATGCTTTCGGTTACTGCCGAAGAGAGCATGCCGGCTTTGTATAAAATTTTGGACGACAAAGTGGCGAATCCTTTGAAACGTATCAGCGGAGTAGGGGCGGTTTCTATTGTAGGTGCTCCCGAACGGCAAATTTATATATATTGCGATCCGCAAAAATTAGAAGCGTACGGGTTGACTATCGAAACCATAGCCGGCGTTATAGCGAAAGAAAATGTGAATACTCCCGGCGGATCTATCGATATAGGCTCTAATACCTATTCATTGCGTGTACAGGGAGAATTTTCAGACGCATCGCAAATGAACAATATTGTAGTAGGCAGTTACGAGGGGCGTAATGTGTATTTAAAAGATGTTGCTCGAATAGAAGATACTGTGGCAGAGCGTGCGCAAGAGTCGTATAGCAATGGTGGACAGGGTGGTATGATTGTTATTCAGAAACAGTCTGGCGCCAATTCGGTAGCTATATCCAATAAAGTGCTTGAAAAACTTCCGAGCATCCAAAAAGAGCTGCCTTCCGATATAAATCTGGACATTATCATCAACACCTCTACCAACATTGAAAATACGATAGCAAGTTTGGTCGAAACGGTTTTCGTTACGTTTTTATTGGTAATGGTTGTTGTATTTGTATTTTTGGGACGTTGGCGGGCTACATTTATTATTGTATTAACTATCCCTATTTCGTTGATAGCCTCGTTCTGCTATCTGTTGATTTCGGGCAATACGTTAAATATCATATCGCTCAGTTCTTTGAGCATAGCTATCGGTATGGTAGTGGACGATGCGATAGTGGTGCTTGAAAATGTGACGAATCATATAGAACGCGGTAGTCAGCCTAAACAAGCGGCCATACATGGAACTAATGAGGTGGCTATTTCCGTTATCGCTTCTACGTTGACGATGTTGGCGGTATTTTTGCCGTTGACCATGATTTCGGGTATGGCCGGTATATTATTCAAGCAATTGGGTTGGATTGTTAGTATCGTAATGATTATATCTACTGTTGCGGCTCTATCCCTTACACCTATGTTGTGTTCGCAATTATTGCGTCTTGACCCGAAAAAAGGAAAGTTGTTTAAACTTTTCTTTACTCCGATAGAGAAAGCGTTGGATGCTCTGGATAACGGATATGCCAAGTTACTGACGTGGGCAGTTTCGCATCGTGCCGTAGTTGTAATACTTGCAATCGCTATTTTTAGTAGTAGTTTGTTATTGACAAAAGTCATCTCGACAGAATTTTTTCCTACTCAGGATAATGGACGTATTGGTATAACAATAGAGTTGCCGATAGGTATCCGTACCGAAATTTCTCGTGAATTAGCTTTAAAAATAGATAAAGAGATGCGCGAAAGATATCCTGAAATAAGAATGTCTAACTTTACTGTCGGACAGGCGGATACGGATAATACCTTCGGATCTATTCAAGATAACGGTACGCATATTATATCTTTTAATATCAGTTTGACCAGCGTAGGCGAGCGTGAAAGAGGTTTGGTGGAAATATGTGAAATGATACGTCAGGATCTGAAAAAATATCCTGAAATAAAAACGTATGAAGTTCTGGCTGGTGGTAGTTCAGGGGGAGCTGGAGGACAAAGTACGGTAGACGTGGAGATTTACGGATATGATTTTGCTTTGACCGATAGCGTGGCCAATAGTATTGCTAAAATGATGACTACGGTAAAAGGTTGTACGAATGCTACCATTAGCCGTTCGGACTATATACCCGAATATCAGGTTGATTTTGATCGTGAAAAGTTGGCTCTTAACGGGTTGAATGTAGCTACTGCATCGTCTTATTTGCGTAACCGCATAAACGGGACTATTGCTTCTTATTATAGGGAAGATGGTGACGAATATGATATAGTAGTACGCTATGCACCTGAATTTCGCCAGTCGGTAGAAGACTTGGAAAATATTATGGTTTATAATGCGCAAGGGCAGGGAATCCGTATTCGAGACTTAGGCAAGGTGGTAGAACGAATGACGCCGCCGACTATCGAACGAAAAGACCGTGAAAGAGTTGTTACCGTATCCGGAGTTGTGGGAGCCGGAGCAGCTTTGGGTACAGTTGTTGCAGGGGTTCAAGCCGGTATTGCCAAAATGGATATACCTTCGGATGTGTCGCTTTCTATCGGTGGTGCGTTTGAAGACCAACAAGATACGTTTAAAGATTTGTTTACTTTGATGGCGCTTATCGTTGTGCTGGTGTTTATTGTATTGGCTGCGCAATTCGAGTCGTTGATAGACCCGTTTATCATCATGTTCTCGTTGCCATTTGCGTTTACTGGCGTATTTATAGGGTTAGCCGTTACGGGAACTCC
>JAFUKV010000189.1 GCA_017467745.1 Bacteroidaceae bacterium
AACATGATATAAAAATAAAGCGGCGTATCCTTGTCTTTCTTAAACGCTTTTACGGTTTTATTCTGCATTGTTCGAGAGAATAACGCCCCGCTACCGGGCAAAAAGTCGAGCGTTGTGCTTCCGCTTACACCGCAATTAACAAATTGCACCGTTCCTATATTCTTTTTTCCCGACAAATAAAGTTGTACCTGTTTAGGAGGTGCGTCTTGTGCGGGATTAGCGATTTGCGCCCCCTCAGTAATACTATTCCCGATAAAAACAATATTGACATTACGAGGCGCTTTCTTGGTTTCAGCCTGTAATGCCCCAACCGAAAAAACAAAAATCAACAATAGTAAGACAGTATTTCTCATGATCATACGTAGTTTCTATTAATTATTCTCCAAACAGCGAATCTACAAATTCCGTTTTACGGAAAAGTTGCAAATCTTCCATTCCCTCGCCTAAGCCGATATATTTTACAGGCATCTTAAATTGATCTGAAATACCGATTACCACCCCGCCTTTGGCCGTTCCGTCTAACTTTGTAATAGCCAATGCGTTCACTTCCGTAGCCGCCGTAAATTGCTTGGCTTGCTCAAAAGCGTTCTGTCCGGTAGAGCCATCTAAAACCAATAATATTTCATGAGGCGCACCGGGAACGACCTTTTCCATCACTTTCTTAATTTTCGAAAGTTCGTTCATCAAATTGATTTTATTATGTAAACGTCCTGCCGTATCAATTATTACAACATCCGCATTATTAGCTTTTGCAGAACTAAGGGTGTCAAAAGCGACAGAAGCCGGGTCTGAACCCATTTTTTGATGAACAACCGGCACACCGACTCTTTTTCCCCAAATTAACAATTGCTCAACAGCCGCCGCACGAAATGTATCGGCTGCACCCAAATAAACGCTGTTGCCGTTTTTCTTAAACTGATATGCCAGCTTACCGATCGTAGTAGTTTTTCCCACTCCATTTACACCTACCACCATAATAACATACGGACGCTTATCTTCCGGGACTGAGAACTCCGCATCGTTTTCCGAACCGTTCTCCGTCAATAAAGCGGCAATCTCTTCGCGTAACAACTTTTTCAATTCTTCGGCTGTAACATATTTATCGATAGCCACACGTTTTTCTACTCTTTTTATGATTCTCAATGTAGTCTCAACCCCAACATCGGAAGTTATCAAAACTTCCTCCAACTCGTCCAGCGTATCATCATCTACTTTTGACTTTCCGGCAATTACACGGGTAAGTTTTGAAAACACACTCTCTTTTGTCTTAGACAAGCCTTTGTCTAACGTTTCTTTTTTTTCTTTGGAGAAGAAATTGAAAAATCCCATCGCTTAATATTTATATGTTGGAAAAAACGAATTTTGCTTCATTGCAAAATCAGAATACCTTTGTTTCTGTGTTAGAGGTTACAAAATTAATAATTGTAGTCGAAAAAAAAAACTTCCTCACATTTAATCATGCAAGGAAGTTTTCTTTATAAGAAAGACAGGTTATCAACCTTATTTTGCTAAAAATTCGTTCACTTTATCGTTAGGAACCATTTCTTCTTGAAACGTGTAAGCTCCTGTTTTAGGAGATTTCACCATCTTAATTACTTTCGCGAAAGTACGACCTTCGCCTTTTTGCAATGAAGCAACAGTTTTCTTAGCCATGGATTCTCAATTTTATTTAATTTCTTTATGAACGGTTACTCTTCTAAGAATCGGATTATATTTTTTCAGTTCGATTCTCTCTGTGGTATTCTTTCTGTTTTTAGTGGTAATATATCTTGAAGTGCCGGGCATACCACTTGCTTTATGTTCCGTACATTCAAGTATTACTTGTACTCTATTACCTTTAGC
>JAFUKV010000020.1 GCA_017467745.1 Bacteroidaceae bacterium
AAGCGAACGTCTGGAACAGCAAATCAGTGAAACGGAAATGGAAAATTTCTATGAGATGTATGCGGATAAGTTCAAATTGAATTCGGCTATCATAAAAGGTTTGTTTCTGAAAGTTCCCGAAGATGCCCCGCAAATAGAGGACCTGAAAAAATGGTGCCGTACGACGGATGCGCAGTCGATAGAAAATATTGAGAAGTACAGTTTGAAAAATGCTATTATATATGAGTATTTTATAGATAAATGGGTCTCGTTTGCAGATGTAATGGACAATATACCGTATGCTATTACCGATCAAACAGCCTTTTTACGTAATAATAAAGTTCTTGAAGTGAACGACAACGGATACTGGTATCTATTGAAAATAAGCGATTATATGGCCAAAGGAAGTTTGGAACCGTTCGATTTTGCGAAAACGCAGATTCTGGAAATTCTGATTAACCGGAAAAAGCTGACTTTTTTCAAAGATATAGAGCAGGATATGTATGAAGACGCTTTGAGAAAAAAACAAATTCAATTTTATAATTGGAAAGGAGAGACTTCTATAAACTCTGTATCCGATACAACAGTGACAAAACAGTAGAAAATATTTATTAAGTAATATATATATAGAATCTATGCAGAAAATATTCCGTATATTTTTATCGCTCATAATGCTTTGCGGTTATACTAACGCTATACAAGCCCAAGAGAAAAACATTGCCGACGAGGTTATTTGGGTAGTAGGAGATGAGGCGATATTAAAATCTCAGGTAGAAGAACAGATAAAACAGTTGCGCGCTTATAACGAGCGTATAGAGGGTGATCCGTATTGTGTTGTTCCCGAAAATATGGCTATTTCGAAATTGTATCTGAATCAGGCGAAAATAGATAGCGTAACGGTTTCGGAATCGGAAATACGTTCGATTGTTGAGAAACGGTTGGGTGAATTGATTACGCTTTTTGGTTCTCGTGAAAAACTAGAAGAGTATCAAAACATGTCTTTGACTCAAATCCGTGAGTTTTTGACGGAAATGGCACGTGAAAATCAAATTATTAAAGCCATGCAAGAGAATCTGACGGCGGATGTTAAAGTTACTCCGGCCGAAGTTCGCCGGTATTTCAGCAAACTTCCGGAAGATAGTATTCCGACAGTCCCTATGCAGGTAGAGGTGCAATTGATAACTATCGAACCTAAAATATCGGCAGAGGAGGAAGAGAATCTGAAATCTCGTTTACGTGATTATACGGAACGGATTAACAAAGGAGAAGTGGATTTCTCGACTTTGGCGATATTATATTCGGAAGATGTTACTACGGCGAAAGAAGGCGGGGAATTGGGTTATGCCAACAAAAGCAGTTTTACGAAACCGTTTGCCGATGTGGCTTTCGGTTTGACGGATCCGAAAAAAATATCGAAGATTGTGGAAACGGAGTATGGTTATCATATTATACAGCTAATAGATCGTCGCGGCGACAGGGTGAATGCCCGTCATATTTTGTTGAGACCGCAGGTGGCGGAAAAAGAGCGGCAAGAAGCTCTTGTCAGAATGGATACGTTGCGTAGTAAGATTATGTCAGACTCGGTTACCTTTGAGGATGTGGCAATGTATTATTCGCAAGATAAACAAAGCCGTAATAATTTCGGGTTGATGATTAATTCCAGAAGTTTCAGCGGGTTATCTACAAAATTTGAAATGCAGGATTTGCCTCAGGAGATAGGTATTGTGGTAGATAAGCTGAAAGAGGGCGAAATTTCACAGCCTTTTTCAATGAAACATCCCCAGAATCAACGGGAATTGGTGGCGATGGTTAAACTGAAAACACGTATCCCCGCTCATAAGGCTACGGCGAAAGATGATTATGAAATTATGCAGGAGATAGTGAAGAACCGGAAAAAAGGCGATCTTTTGAAAAAATGGATATCTGACCAGCAAAAGAAAATATATGTACATATAAAAGAGGGTTGGCACAATTGCGAGTTCCAATATGATGGCTGGGTGTTGCAATAGGAATTTATATTAGAATGCGGAATTTTGTAATATATTTCTTGGGCAGGCATAAAATGGTATTAGCCGTTTTATGCCTGTTGGTTCTATCTATCGGGGCTCAACGTCCGGTACAGGCTTATGGCTTTGCCGGTAAGAAGGCGATTGTGCAGGATACGGGAGATGTGCGCAATAATGCGCAGGTTCGTTCTGACTCCGGTAGGGTGAAGTTGGTGTATGCCGACTCTTTGGTACGCAGAGAGAATCGGGAATATTTGATTTTTATAGGAAATGTGTGTTTCCGTCGTGATAGCATGTTTATGTATTGCGACAGCCTTTATTTCTATAATAAAAGAAATATGTTCGATGCGTTCGGTAACGTGCGTATGGAGCAGGGGGACACGCTATTCGTTTACGGAGATGTTTTGTTTTACAACGGAGATACGCAATTAGCCCGTTTGCGGGAAAATGTGCGGATGATAAATCGAGAAGTAACTCTTTATACGGATAGTTTGAACTACGACCAACAGATAAATATCGGTTATTATTTCGATGGCGGGCGGATAGTGGATGCGCAGAACGAACTGACTTCTATTTACGGGCAATATAGCCCGGATACGAAAGATGCAATTTTTCAAGAGTCTGTCGTATTGACGAACGACCGGTTTGTACTGTCTTCGGATACGCTCGAATACAATACGGCAACAAAAATTGCGGATATAATAGGGCCTTCTACCATAACGTCCGACAGTAATATCATTTATTCCGATTTGGGGTGGTACGACACGCAGAAAAACACCTCTACACTGTATAACCAGTCTACTATTGTCAGTAAGGAACGGAGCCTGTCAGGCGATACCATTTATTATGACCGTAACAGCGGGTATGGTGAAGTTTTCGGGAATATGTTTTTAGACGATACTATCCGTAAGGTGATAATGACAGGCCAGTACGGTTTTTATAATGAAAAGACCGAATATGCGTTTGTTACCGATTCGGCAATGGCTATTGAATATTCCGGAGTGGATTCGTTGTTTTTACATGGCGATACGTTGAAGTCGTATAATGATACTATTTTGAAATCGTCTCTGAAACGGGATTTTACGTTGAGAAGTAAAATTCAGGGACAGGTAGATTCGGCTGTAATCGCAGTTGATTCGGTAGCTATGGCATCGGGCGACACGTTATCGGGAAAGACGGATGTTACCGCTGTTGCTGAGGTGGTTACGGAAGTGGCACCGATAGATACCTCTGCTGCAAACCGGATCTCGGATGCCTCTGTTTCTTCGCCGCTTTTGACGGATACTTCTACTTTGAGTTTACTTGATTCGTTGAGCCATAATTCGCCGGCTATGATTCCGAATGCGTCGGAAGACACAGTTACACGTTTATTGGTAGCGTATCATAATGTTCGCTTTTTCCGCAATCAGTCGCAAGGGGTTTGCGATTCTATGGTTTTTGTGATGGCCGATTCCGTTTTGACCATGTATAAAGACCCTATTTTGTGGAATGCCGATTATCAGCTGTTCGGAAAGGTTGTAGATGTTTATCTGAGCAACGGAAATATAGATTGGGTACATTTGCCGGAGTCGGCGTTCGGAGCGCAGCAAAAAGACTCGGTATCGTACGATCAATTGAAAGGAAAAGAGATGAAGGCTTATTTCCAAAATGGGGAAGCTCGACAGATAGATGTTAGCGGAAATGTAGAAACGATATTTTATCCGTTAGAAAAGGATTCGAGCATATTGTATCAGAATAAAAGCCAAAGCAGTTCTCTAACTATGCTGTTGGAAAAACAGCGTATGAAGCAACTTAAATTCTATGAAAAGCCAGATATGCTTCTGACGCCTGCCGATCAGGTGAAAAGCGATATGAGGTATTTGAAAGAGTTTAGATGGTTTGCCGAGATACGACCGAAAGATAAATGGGATATTTTCCGGAAAATATCTAAAAAAGAGGAGGATAAAGATTCCCAAGAAAATCGTTTTATATTAGACGAATAGATTTTGTTTATGGGAATATTTTTCAATATACGAAAACCTCGAAAATTTGAGCACAAGCCTATCTATTTCGACCCGGATAAAGAAGCCTTGCAGCAACGTGTCGAGAAAGTGAAGCGCGAGTTAGGCATGACCGAAGAAAAAGATTACCGGAACGAGATAAAGGGGGCTTTTTTAGAGCAAACGAAACATGTGAGGCGGCGAGGAACTTCTTTTGAAAGGCCGGGTAACGACCGTAATATAAAGTTGGCGGTGGCGATGGTGTGTTTGATTATTCTGTTCTGGTTTTTGCTTACAGGAATCGGTTTGCTGTTTTGATTCTAAAATTTACACCTAACATGAGTGATATTATTCAATTATTACCGGATTCGGTAGCTAACCAGATTGCTGCGGGCGAGGTGATTCAACGCCCGGCGTCGGTCATAAAAGAGCTGGTTGAGAATGCTATTGATGCGGGCTCTACCGAGATACAGATTTTTTTGAAAGATGCGGGGCGCACGTTGATACAGGTAATAGATAACGGTAAGGGAATGTCGTGTACGGATGCCCGTATGGCGTTTGAGCGACATGCAACATCGAAAATCAGGAAAGCGGACGATTTATTCGCCCTACATACAATGGGATTTCGGGGAGAGGCGTTGGCCTCTATCTCCGCCATTGCGCAGGTAGAGTTACGTACTCGCCGTTCAGAAGATGAAACAGGAACGTTTTTGTGCTTGTCTGGATGTAAAGTAGAGTCGCAAGATGCCGTTTCTTGTCCGCAGGGATGTAACTTCGCGGTAAAGAATCTCTTTTTTAATGTTCCGGCGCGTCGGAAATTCTTGAAATCCAATCAGACGGAGATGAATAATATCCTGACGGAGTTTGAACGTATCGCATTGGTAAATCCTCAGATATATTTCTCATTAAGCCATAACGATGCGGAGGTATTGAATTTACCGCCGTCTTCCGTCCGTCAACGTATCGTCTCGTTGTTCGGT
>JAFUKV010000190.1 GCA_017467745.1 Bacteroidaceae bacterium
CGATTTGGTGAAATACGATGACGGGATGTTATTGATACCTCCCACCTCGTATAATGGCGCACTTCCGGAAAAGATTACTGAACAGAGGAAAATGCTGGCTGCGTTTAAAGAATATGTCCGATTTAATCATATTGCGCGGTTAAGTAATGTCGGAAATTTGAATAAGGCTGTGCAAAAAGGTTTTGCGACAGATTTGATTAAGGTTACGGAAGCGTTGCATGAAAAGAAAATAGCTCGAATTGCCGATGAAATCGCAGAAAAAAATCGAAATGGAGAAGCAAGAGTTATTTTGATAGCCGGTCCGTCCTCTTCTGGAAAAACGACTTTCTCAAAACGTTTGGGCGTGCAACTAATGACTAACTTATTAATGCCTGTAACTATTTCATTGGACGATTATTTTTTAGATCGGGAAAAAACTCCTATTGACGAGAATGGCGATTATGATTTTGAATCTTTATATGCGTTAGATCTTGAACTTTTTAATCGAGATTTGTCTTCTCTATTAGCAGGACAAGAAATAGATTTGCCGACATTCAATTTTGAATTGGGGCGTAGAGAGTATAGAGGGAAAAAATTACGTTTGAATCCTCAGTCTATTTTAATCATGGAAGGTATCCATGCCTTAAACCCGGAATTGACGTCTTGTATAGATGATAAACTGAAATATAGGGTTTATGTATCGGCACTTACTTCTATTTCGTTGGATGATCATAATTGTATTCCGACTACTGATAATCGTTTGCTGCGCCGCATTATCCGGGATAATAAATATAGAGGGACATCGGCAGCGAGTACTATCGCTCGCTGGCCGAGCGTGAGGAGAGGAGAAGATAGATGGATATTTCCGTATCAGGAAAATGCTGATGCAATGTTTAACTCATCGTTATTGTTTGAGCTGGCTGTACTTAAACGGCATGCGTTGCCTGTGTTGCAGGATGTGCCGCCGAATTGTCCAGAGTATGGGGAGGCGGATCGCTTGTTGAAATTTCTCAGCTATTTTTTGCCGATAGAAGATGCGGAGATCCCTCCTACATCGTTGCTCCGGGAGTTTCTGGGAGGAAGCAGTTTCGTTTATTAATAGAAGAAAATAAAAAAAGGTTATCTCTTCAACGAGATAACCTTTTTTTAGAAGTGTAATTTTTTTATTTGAGAAGTTTCTTTATTTCATTTTCAAGCCCTTCCATTTCGGAATTGCGTTTTACAATGTTTCCTTTTTCATCCATTAAAAAGAAAGAAGGTAATATT
Source organism: Bacteroidaceae bacterium (assembly GCA_017467745.1). Taxonomy (GTDB): domain Bacteria; phylum Bacteroidota; class Bacteroidia; order Bacteroidales; family CHK158-818; genus Gallibacteroides. The sequence goes on from JAFUKV010000190.1 coordinate 1,246, forward strand.
TCTACGTTGTATTGAAGAGCGTATACAGAGTGAATAGTTTTGGGATCTCTTACGCTGATCCATGGTAATTTTTCAGAAGTTACTTTCCATAAATTTTCGTCTTCGTCCAAAGAAACTTGATATATTTCTAACCCTTTATCGGCGTATTTTTTGTATAAATTCAGCAATAATGCCGTGTAATTAGGTGCGTAAGCAGCATCGAATGCGATGAAGTCGATTAAGATAGCCTTTTTCTTTCCGACGATAGAAGATAATGCGATTTCTTTTCCATTGCGGTCTTCTAATTTTATATCGATGTAAGAAACTTCTTTTAATTTATCGCTGTCTATGCCTTTTTGACGTAACGATTTCATTGATTCCAATGCGAGTGCGGAAAGTTGTTTTGTACGATCAGACTCAGGATAATGAATGTTGTAGGCATTGGCAACGGCTCCGTAAAAACGGTTGTCCGATTTTTCGTACGGGTCGTAAACCAATAAACTGTTTACCCGTTGAAATAATCCGAAATAGGCAACCGGCGATTTCAAATCTTCAAATATAATAGGCGAAACTACTTTTTTATAATCATTTACGGCAGTTATTACAGCCGAGTCATAAGCCGCCTTGTCAATAGCTTTTGCATTTAATTGTTGTTCGTATTCGTCTAATTTTTGTTTTAATGATTTTCCTTCGAGCGCAATGTCCTTGATTTTTTCATTTTGAGCAGACCCTTCAATTGTATATGCGGTAGAAAAATTTGCCTTATCGGATGAGATGCCGATAGTCTCGGTGGAATCGATTACAAAATTAATGGCAGACTGTCCTAATCGTAACCGATAAAATTCAGGATATTGCGTAGCGGGTAATTCGAAAGAGTAGCTTCCGTCCTTTTTTATTGTAACGGAATCAAGTTTACCTACTCCCAGTAAACTGAGAGATTCTATATATAAGGTGTCTCCTGCGGCGTTTTCGATTTTTCCTTGTACGGTAAAGCCGTTTTTTTCTTTCGCACAAGAACATACGAGCAAAACAATGCTCACAAAAAATAAAATTCTTTTCATATCTAATAATGACTTATATTATTCTTGAATTAGGATACAAATATATGTTTTTTACCTAGTTCTGCCATCTCTTTTTTAATGATTATTACGAA
>JAFUKV010000191.1 GCA_017467745.1 Bacteroidaceae bacterium
TCGTCATGACCGGCATCTGCTTTTGTTGTAGGAGTTATAATAGGAGTAGGAAATTTCTGATTTTCTTTCATCCCTTCCGGCAAAGCTACTCCGCACAAAGTACGAGCACCTGCCTTATATTCTCTCCAAGCGCTTCCTGTGAGATAACCTCTAATAACCATCTCTACTTTGAAAGGTTCACAACGAACCCCCACTGTAACCATAGGATCGGGAGTAGCAATTTTCCAGTTAGGCAGAATATCCGAGGTAGCATCCAAAAACTTCGCCGCAATTTGATTCAATACTTGTCCCTTATAAGGGATACCTTCCGGTAAAATCACATCAAAAGCCGAAATACGGTCGGTTGCAACCATTACCAATAAATCGTCTCCAATACTATATACATCACGAACTTTCCCATGATAAACACCCTTTTGTTCAGGAAAATTAAAGTTTGTTTCTACCAAAGCATTTTTCATTACCGTAAATTTTATATTGATTTTTATTCTTTAATCTGACAAAGACGAATTCGCTTTAAGCATCTCCGTCTGTTTTTCTCTTTTTCTTTATTTGTAACTTACTTTCGTATTTTTCGTATGCTTCTACAATACGCTGAACTAATTTATGACGAACAATATCGCTCTTGTTAAATTCTATTTTCGCAATACCCGGTACAGATTTCAATATGTTAATAGCCTGTGTTAAACCCGATACTTGCGAAGCTGGCAAATCTATTTGCGTCATATCGCCGGTAATTATCATCTTAGCGTTAAGTCCCAAACGAGTTAGAAACATCTTTATCTGATGCGAAGTGGTATTTTGCGCTTCGTCCAAAATAATGATGGCGTCATTCAACGTTCTGCCGCGCATAAACGCCAATGGAGCTATCTGTATCACATTATTCTCCATATAATCTTTTAATTTCGCAGCAGGAATCATATCTTGTAAAGCGTCATAAAGAGGTTGCAGATAAGGATCTATCTTTTCTTTCATATCTCCGGGCAGAAAACCCAATTTCTCGCCGGCTTCCACTGCGGGACGACTCAAAATAATCTTTTTTACCTCTTTATTCTTCAATGCTTTCACCGCCAACGCAATCGCGACATATGTTTTTCCGGAACCGGCCGGACCTAAGGCAAAAACAAGATCGTTATCAGCAAACGCATCAACCAATTTTTTTTGATTTTCCGTACGGGCTGTTATCGGTTTGCCATTAATGCCATATATTATTAAATCATTCTGTTTTATCTCTACGGGAGTCTCTCCCTTTATGATATCGATAATAACATCCTCATTTAACATATTATATTCTGCGCAATACTTCTCTAACAAACGTACTTTTTCTTCAAAAAAATTTGCTTCTTGCTCATCCCCGATAACTTTAATCACATTACCGCGCGCTACAAAACGCAATTTAGGAAATAACGTTTTTATAAGCAGAATATTTACATTATTAACTCCGAAAAAAACTACCGGATCAACACTATCTATGATAATTATTCGCTCTATCATTCAGATATTTATATATATGACAAATATTCATCAGTTTTTTGCAAAGGTAATAAATTCAGAACGAATTATCATTGGAGAAACTTGCTTTTTATCCCATCTTCACTACTTCTCACATATCTACTTGTATATAGACGCCTATATTGTTTTCCCACAAAGGTCTTTATTAATTGTAAAATGTAGCAAGCAGTGTTCTAATAACCCAATCAAGCGTAACAGACAGAAACGGAATCTTAGGTTAAGGCAAACTTTATCAGAATTTTTCTTTTTGGAGTGAGATAATGCCCCCAATAGGTATAAATACTTAATTAAACTCTGTCTAAAATTTCATTGGTACTTTTAATGACATGGATTCTGGGAAATCTTGCTATTAATAAAAAATATATGTGAATAAAACTACAAACCAAATCATTGAGGTTCTTTCAACTGAAATTGACGATATAGATTATTATGCTTTTGGGATAACCTCCAATAATTAATATAAAGTCTAAATCTTAGAAACAAAAAATCACAACGGCAGTTATTCCAACAAAAAAATAACTGCCGTTTCATTAAAGGTTTACTCTTAATTCCAGAAATTCCGGATAATACTCATATCCTTTTACTTTGCCAATTGGCTTTTTTCATGTATAGATACGAAAAAACCAACATTGCCAACCAATATATATGCTCTACCGACCAACATAAGGCAACGTCTAATTTCAGATATGTAATCAAATAAAATATTGCGGCGGTGTAAATAACTAATGTGGTACTCTCTATATACAACGCTGAACGGGTATTACCTGTACCCGATACCGTATTGAATAATATACTGCCCGGAACTGCTATCAAATAAAAACTCAGCATCACAAATAACGATGGTACGCAACCGGCTATCAACTCGGGATTATCGGTATAAATGCGCAACACCCCTTCGGGAAAAACAGCTATCAGAACCAAAACAGGAATAACAAGATAGTAACACATCTTGACGATACGCCGACAAAGCGGCATTACATCCGTCTGCCGACCTGCCCCCATAGAGTTACTAACCAACGTACTGGCTGTTGTGGCATACGCGTTTACCAGAACAAATATCAACGTAGAGAGACTACGTATAATGTTGGAAACCGCCAAAGGTCTCTCTCCCAGATGCTCTACGGCCACAAAAAACAAAAACCACGTAGCGATGGTCAGAAAATATTGTATCATCATCCAGACGGAAACGTTCAATATACGGGCAATCAACCGGAAATTAAACGCTGGAAGCGGGAACAATCCATATTTGCGAACATCTACCTTAATAAAAACATATACGATAAAGTATAGTAAAGAAACCACCTCCGCTACGACCGAAGCAATAGCTGCTCCGGCTATTCCCATTTGCGGAAATCCCGCTTTACCGAATATTAACAAATAATTCAGCGCCACGTTCACCAATGCTGTAACCAATGCGTTCGGCATCAATACCCGCGTATAGGTAATGCCAACAAAAAACGCACGAAACATAACGCCGGTAAACGAAAAAAATAACCCGAATATACGCCAATCTAAATATGATAAGGTAGCGAAATAAACGGAATCGGACGACACAATACCCCGCAAGATGCCGGGAGATAATGCCCTTGTAAGCAAAAACATACAGGAGGCAAGCAACAGCAAAAACAGGATACCTTGTAACAGAATCGCGCCCAACGCATCGTACCGCCCTTCGCCGTTACGGCGGGCCATCAAAATTTGCGACCCGGCGCTGAACCCGAAACCAATCATATAAACAGCCATATAATACACCCCCGCCAATGCCGAAGCTCCTAATTCAACCTCGCCCACTCTGCCTAAAAACACGGCATCCGTGATATTTATCAGATTTTGAGCAAACAAGCTTAACAGTATAGGATAGGCAACTTTCCAAATCTGCTTATTGCTATACAACATATTTCAACCGGTAAATATATAATAATGTGATAAAAAACACGAAAACCCATCACAAGGATGAGTTTTCGTTATGTCTTGAAACGGCATCCTTTTCAATTTGAGATGCCGCAATTATTCGAGGCAATCAAATCAACTTATTTGTCCGCGTATCCGGGAAAACGACACTGGGGCGGAACGTTTTGGCTTCTTCAAAATCCATTTGCGCATACGACATAATAATAATTACATCGCCCGGCTGTACTTTGCGGGCAGCAGCCCCGTTCAAACAAATAACACCGGAGCCTCTTTCTCCCTTAATGATATATGTTTCAAACCGTTCGCCGTTATTATTATCGACGATATGCACCTTTTCGTTTTCAATCAGGTTAGCGGCATCCATCAAATCTTCGTCGATAGTAATACTACCCACATAATTCAAATCCGCCTGCGTTACGGTTACCCGATGAATTTTAGATTTTACTACTTCGATTAGCATTAGTCAATCCCTTTTATTGCATTAATATTTGATATTATCTATCAGTCTCACGTCTCCGCAATATACCGTTATGCAGCCTACGGCATAAGAAGTTTCATTCCACGAACGTATCGGCTGCAAAGTGTTTCCGTCTACAATTTCATAATATTCTACTTGCAATCCTGAAATACCGTTTAAAGTATCCGTTACAAAAGAAATCGTATCGGCCACACTATTTTGGTCGGCAAAGGTACGACTTTTAAATAATGTCTCGGAAATTTTTACCGCTAATTTTCGTTGTTCATCCGATAAACGCGCATTACGACTGCTAAGTGCCAATCCATCGGCCTCTCGCACAATGGGACAAGCCACAATTTCAACATTATATCCCAATTGGGCAACCATTGCCCGAATCACGGCAATCTGTTGAAAATCTTTTTCTCCGAAATACGCGCGGTCAGGCTCTACAATATCAAACAAACGGCTAACTACTTGCGCCACACCATTAAAATGTCCGGGACGATATTTCCCCTCCATTACCTTATCTACCTTTCCGAAATCAAATACCCGAGTATCCTCTTCGGGATATATATCCTCTACTTCCGGAACAAAAGCGAAAGAACATCCCGCCGATGCCAGCACTTTCACATCAGCGTCTACCGTACGGGGATACTTCAACAAATCATTCTTATCGTTAAATTGCGTAGGATTGACAAACACACTCACCACGCAAACATCATTTTCGCTAACGCATCGTTTTACCAACGACAAATGTCCGTTATGCAAGGCACCCATCGTAGGTACAAAACCCACTTTTTTACCATCTTTCCGAACGGCAGACAATTTTTCCCGCAATTCGGTCACTGTTTTTACTACTTCCATAACTTTTTTAAAAAATCGTTGCAAAAGAACGAAATTAAACCCAAACACAGAAGCTTTTAAATGATTAAATTTTTTCATTAACACATATTGGTTACAATTATAATTTATGTAACAGCAATACAATCAAAGTGCTTACAATACACTTAGATGTTAATACCCCTCATATTTTGAGTATTACGAATTTTTTTTTATTATCTTTGCATCATAATTTTTTTTGAGACATCGATTTATCATGATGAAAGCCACCAAAGTGCTCTTTATTGCACAAGAAATTACACCTTATCTTCCGGAGTCTGAAATAGCGACTCTTTGCCGTAATTTACCACAAGGTATACAAGAAAGGGGACGTGAAATTCGTACATTCATGCCTAAATATGGAAATATCAACGAACGGAGAAATCAATTACATGAAGTAATACGTTTGTCAGGTATGAATCTCATTATAGACGATACCGACCACCCGCTGATTATAAAAGTGGCCTCTATACAGTCCGCTCGTATGCAGGTCTATTTCATAGATAACGATGATTATTTTCAACGCAAACAAGTCTTAACAGACGAAAACGGAGAAGAATTCGGCGATAACGACGAGCGCAGTATCTTCTTTATCA
>JAFUKV010000192.1 GCA_017467745.1 Bacteroidaceae bacterium
CCTTTCCTCAGGAGAACAACGATTGGCATTATTGGCTCGGGCTTTCGTTAAAGAACCCGATTTACTTATATTAGACGAACCTTTACATGGATTAGACTATGTAAATAAGCAACTGGCAAGAAAAATTATCGAACAATATTGCCGAATATCGGGAAAAAGCCTGATTTACGTCACTCATTATCTGAACGAAATCCCATCGTGTGTCACTAAGCTATTTGAACTAAAAAAGATAAATTAAACTCAAAAATTACACCTCAAAAAGTATTTTGCATCCTAATACCATAAAAGCAAACAGGCAGAATAAATATATTTATTCTGCCTGTTTGCTCAAAAAAGATAAAATCGGAGATTATTCATATCCTCCATAAATTTTATCAATCTCCTGTTGAAACATAGAAACCGTTTTCTCAAAATTACTATCCCAACAAGCATACATTTTACTAAATTCCAACCCTTTACACAAAAGCCTCTTTTTTAAGTCCTCTTGTCCCGTTTCTCCGTATAGAATCGCTAATCGCCAAATAGCATTTAAAATGTAAGGAGGTGTCTCATACTCATCATTATACGTTTTCTCGAACGAATCTATCGATTCAAGATACATCTGTTTTGCTTGTTCTATCAGATTCCTTTCTCGATAACTGTCGGCTACATTACATTGATACCACGCCAAAGGCGTTATTAAGTATTCATTTTTACTTCTCTTTCTAATCTGCTCTTCATAATGCTTTAAACCATTCAGAACAACATCATCAACAGTAATCTCAAATAATTGTTTTACCTCAAAATCATCTACTGAAAACCATTTATATTCTCGGTTTTCATAAATATCTATTTCTATATCCTTATTTCCGGAATAACCGAATACAAAACAAAAATCATAACGTATGTGCGCATCTTCTCCTTTATCAGGATTATATGGCATCTGCCGTTTATTTATTTCCACGCAATACGAACGTCCCTGCTTCTCGTTCATCAAAATGAATTGTTCTCTGGTTAAACCGGTTTTCTCGCTCACCTCACGTAATACGGCGTCAAAAATAGACTTATCATCAAAACAGACATGTCCTCCGGGCAAAATCCATTGATTAAGCGATTTATGTTGCAACAAAAGTATCTCCCTACTAAATAAATGCACAATAATCGCACTTACTGAAACATGTTCTGTAAAATTTCCACAATCGAGCAAATCTTCTGGACTGACCGTCTCCAAAAACTTTGTAAACGATGAATTTACAGGTATTTTCAAATTAACTATTTGGTCTTGAATTTCTCGTCCGGTTATCATAAATCTGTTTTATTCTCCTAACATTACACATCCTATTTTCCGCAAAATTAAAAATAATTCTAATGAAAAAACAAAAAGGCTGTCTAACAAAATGAAAGACAGCCCTCTGAGAATATAAAAATTTGATTTTATCAATATGCCCGAGCAAACAGCACCCGTCCGGCCGAAGGCTTACCGGTTACCATACATTTACCGGGCTCTTTATAACCTTCTAACGGTATGCAACGGATTGTCGCTTTCGTTTCTTCTTTAATAAGAGCTTCGGTTTCGGGCGTACCATCCCAATGTGCGGCAAAGAATCCCCCTTCATCAATGCGTTGTTTAAACTCATCGTATGAATTGACCTCTTTAATCTGCGAATTTCTGTAATCAAGCGCTTTTTTGTAGATATTAGCCTGTATTTCTTCAAGCAAATCGCGGATATAGAGTTCTATATTATCGCATGAAACAGTTTCTTTTGTCAATGTGTCGCGACGCGCTACCTCTATCGTATTATTTTCCAAATCGCGCGCCCCCACCGCCAAACGTATCGGAACGCCTTTCAACTCATATTCCGAAAATTTCCATCCCGGTTTCTTGTTGTCGGCATTATCGTATTTTACACTGATACCTAACGCTTTCAATTTATCGACAATATTTCCAACCTTTTCGTTTATTTGAGTAAGTTGTTCGGCACTTTTATAGATAGGTACGATAACAACCTGATAAGGAGCCAAATGAGGAGGCAGTACCAAACCGTTATCATCGGAATGAGACATGATAAGAGCCCCCATCAAACGAGTAGACACACCCCAAGAGGTAGCCCAAACCAACTCACGCACGCCCTCTTTATTTACGAATGTAACATCGAACGCTTTCGCGAAATTCTGTCCGAGAAAATGCGAAGTACCCGACTGCAACGCCTTCCCGTCCTGCATCAAGGCTTCAATAGTATATGTATCGACAGCCCCAGCAAAACGTTCGGATGCTGATTTTACGCCCTTAATAACCGGCATAGCCATATAATCTTCGGCAAAACGAGCATAAACATTTATCATTTTCTGCGCTTCTTCTACTGCCTCTTCTCGAGTAGCATGCGCCGTATGGCCTTCTTGCCACAAAAATTCGGCAGTACGGAGAAACAACCGTGTACGCATTTCCCAACGTACTACATTAGCCCATTGGTTACAAAGAATAGGCAAATCTCGATACGATTGTATCCAGTTTTTATATGTATTCCAAATTATCGTTTCCGAAGTAGGACGAACAATTAACTCTTCTTCCAAACGTGCTGCCGGATCTACCACAACTCCGCCTTCGGGACTTGTTTTCAAACGATAATGCGTAACAACAGCGCATTCTTTCGCAAAACCTTCTACATGATCAGCCTCACGACTCAAAAAAGATTTCGGTATAAACAACGGAAAATAGGCGTTCACATGTCCCGTATCTTTAAACATCTGGTCTAATTGCCGTTGCATTTTTTCCCAAATGGCATATCCGTAAGGCTTGATTACCATACATCCCCTGACGGCAGAATTTTCCGCCAGATCGGCCTTAATAACCAAGTCTTGATACCATTGAGAGTAGCTGACGGAACGAGGCGTCAACTCTTTTAATTCTTTTGCCATTTTATATTTTGTTTTCTATATTCCTTTTTTACGCGCACAAAAGTACAAAAAACAGACGGGTTTATAAACAGATTTCTTACCTGAATTTAAAAAGCAAAAACAATGAAATCCGCTTTTGTGTCAACGTTTCCTAAAAAGCCCCCGTTTCTGGCTGTCTAATAAAGATTGAGACGGTAATAAATAAAGTTCTATACGACGATTTTCGGCTCTTGACCGTACAGATGTATTGGGCTGACGAGGTTGTTCGCTCCCGAACGCATATGTAATTATGGCGGCTGTATCTACACCCGAATCTATAAACCAACGGGCAATTGCATCCGCTCGCAATTCGGTTATTTTATGAGTATAATCAGGCTTCCCTGAATCATCCATATATCCAGCGACAATCAGGTTAAACTCTCCTGACTTTACTTGCGACAATACCGGCGTCAAAATTTCCGATACGGAACTTTTCGGAACCGAGTCATTCGGAGCAAACAACGATGAAGCCGGTATCAATAATTTCACCACTTGATCGTTTCGCAGAGTAAAAACCCTAATGTCCGGTATTTTAACCAACTCCAAAGAAATGGATTTTACTTTTTCAGATAGCCACTCCGCCTGTTTTTCATCTAAGGGTTCTCCTATATTTTCGGCCAATGACAACTGAGGATCCAGTATTATAGTTTTCGTTTTACCACCCCCTCCTACCAGATTATTTACAGTAGAACACGCTACAAAAACGACAGAACATAGCAACAAAACTATCTTCAATAAAATCTGCATCTATTAATGTACTATTTAATTTTTTCAACTATATAAAATCCATACCTAAAAAGCCAGCACAGCCTTTCAAGCCTTTACCCGGAAAATCAGGCCAACAAACGACCGCTATCCGAACATACCTAACGATTCACAATAATTCAATTCGCCTTGAACAATCGACTCTATGTCTTCTTCATTTAATTTAAACCCAGCCTTCTTCGCATTAGCTGCAACGAAATCTAATAACTCGTCTTCGCTTATCTCTACATTTTCATCTTCATTATCATCCATAAACCCCTTGTTTTCATAAAACTCATAAATAAGGTCTATGATATAGGTAATATCGTCATCGGCAAGTTTTGCGTTCACTTTCTGCGGTAAGTAGTTGCGAATAAACTTTATAGCCTCATCATCATCGTATGACAACAAATCTTCTTCTTGACTCATAATAATAA
>JAFUKV010000193.1 GCA_017467745.1 Bacteroidaceae bacterium
ATTGTTAGGAGTATTGAATCGTTTAGTGGATAAGGGTAATACGATTATTGTGATTGAACACAATCTGGATATTATAAAAAGTGCGGATTACATTATAGATATGGGACCCGAAGGAGGACAGGCGGGAGGACAGGTATTGGTAACAGGTACTCCCGAAGAAGTATGTAAACAGCCGCTTACACATACCACCCGTTTTTTGAAAGAGGAATTATACGGAACGCGAAAAAAGAAATAAATAGATTTCTTTTCATTTTGAATTTTATACATTTACGCAGAGATTGTAATAATTAAAACTAAATATAATATACGATGAAAAATTTTATGGTGCTGTCTTTGCTTTTGCTTTGGGGTACATCGTGCTCTAATGAAGGCAAAGTGCTTCAAATGGAAAAATGGTCGGATACTGTTTCTGGAAAAAGAGCGGATTTGACAGATGGAAAATTGATTGTTTCGGAAAATCAAAAATATTTATATGATGGAACGGGTTCTGCCAATGGGTTTGCTAATTTTGAATGGAATGCAAAAATTCTAACAACTCCGGATGCCTATGCAACGATAGGTTTTCATACCGATAAGAGCGAAAAGGGGTATGAAGTGGTTTTGCATAATGGTGCGATAGACGGGACAAAAAAAACGGGTAGTTTAGATGCGGTTCGCAATCTTTACAGATCATTAGCCGAAGATGGCGATATTTTGAGCATATCTCGAAAAAGCGTTAGCGCAGACGAAAATACGCTGTCTGTCGAACGGAATAGCATAGAAACAAAAGGTGAGTGGTTTCCGGTACAAATAGCGGTAAAAGGGAAAAATATTGCGATAAAAGTAAATGGGGTAGAAGTTGTGAATTATACGGAACCGGAGAATCCTTATCGCATGGATGCTTATAAAAACCGCCTATTGGGAAGTGGAACCTTTTCGGTAGCAACGGAAAAAGGTATTGTGGTGTTAGATAGTATCACAGTTGTTCCGTTAGGTATAGATGCTGTTAATCCGGATGCTTTGGAGGCTATTGATGAGCAAAATGACAATATCATTAAATTACAACAACAAAATTTTCCGGTAATCGATTACCATGTTCATCTGAAAGGAGATCTGACAAAAGAAATGGCGCATGCTATGTCTATGAATTATGGAATTAATTACGGAGTAGCGCCTAATGCCGGAGAGGGAGGCGTAGGACGCATGTTGGCGAATGATAAAGAGGTGTACGAATATTTCGAGGAAGTGAAACCGTTACCTTTCCTGTGCGGTGTACAAGGTGAGGGGCGCAAATGGACGCGCGATTTTTCTCAGGAAGCGTTAGGGGTATTCGATTATCTGTTTACCGACGCCATGACTATTATTGACCATAAAGGGCGTAATTCACGTATTTATCGTGCGGAAGAGGTGCATTACGATGGCGTAACAAAAGAGCAGTATATGGATCATCTGGTTGACCAGACGGTAAAAATACTTACGAATGAGCCGGCTGATATATTTGCTAATCCTACGTTTTTGCCCGATGATATGAATGCCGATTACGATAAATATTGGACAGATAAACGGGTTGAACGCGTGTTGGACGTATTACAAAAATATAACATTGCATTGGAAATCAATCCTCGTTATTGTATTCCGAGTATGAATATTATATGTAAGGCAAAAGAGCGTGGTATCAAGTTTACTTTCGGAACGAATAATGTCGATTCTAATTTCGGAAAATTGGAATATTGTATAGAGGCTATTGAAAAGTGCGGCATAACCGCCGATGATATTTGGTTTCCTTCGATGAGTGTGCGTCGTGAACGCCCTGTGGTAATTTACAATAAGTTCGAGTAGCCTCATTTTGAAAATTAATAAAGGAAAAACATCCATAAAGTTTTTTTATTCATTGACTTTGTGGATGTTTTTGTATTTGTTTTAACAAAGAATCGTTGTATTATTTATATAGATATTACAAGCATAGTAACCAACATTGGAAGATTGATTGTGTGCAGACCGGTTCTAAGTTGGGACGGATAGTTTTCAATCGTTTCTTTTGTTACTATCTTTTTTCTAACGTATAGTTTTAGATAATGAAACTTTTTTGATTTCCTTCTTTGATAATATCGGTAGGTTTTACATGTCCTATCAAGAGCGGCGAAGCCGGATCATGGAGCTTGTGGTTCTCTACTGCCAGTTCGGGTTTCTTGTTGGCATAACAATATTTGCAACCGTTCAGGCACGTGTTGTATACTCCGATGTCGCGTGTAGGCATACAACTGCATCCGATGCGGGTTCCCTTGTGCGCCATATTTTTGAATTGACAGCCCAACGCATTTCCCCAATTGGCGGTAGTCATACAGCCTGAAACGGCTATTCCGTATCGGCTGTAATTCTCCGATGTCCCGCAGGTTTGTAGGTGTAGCCCGTATTTCTGGGCGATTGCACCCATTCCCTCTGCCAGCTTTTCCTTATCCCTATCGGTCAGCGGAATCAGTTCTGGCATATTGTATTTGA
>JAFUKV010000194.1 GCA_017467745.1 Bacteroidaceae bacterium
GGTTACGGCTTTGAAAGCCGCACGTATGGCTACTTCCGTTTTCCCGAAACCTACATCGCCGCAGATAAGTCTGTCCATCGGTTGTTCCTTCTCCATGTCGTGTTTGACTTCTTGCGTAGATTTCAATTGGTCGGGTGTATCTTCGTAAACGAACGATGCCTCTAATTCTTGTTGCAGGTACGAGTCAGGAGAGAAAGCAAAGCCTTTCTCTTCTTTACGTTTGGCATATAGTAAGATAAGATCACGGGCAATATCTTTCATCTTGCTCTTGGTCTTTTCTTTCATTCGTTCCCATGCTCCGGAGCCTAATTTGTTTATACGAGGAGCTTCTCCCTCTTTCGCCCTGTATTTAGCTAATTTGTGTAAAGCATGTATACTGACAAACAGTATATCATCGTTTAAAAATACAAGTTTAACCACTTCTTGTATTTTTCCGTTTATTTCGGTTTTTACCAAACCTCCGAATTTTCCTATTCCGTGATCGATATGAACAATATAGTCGCCTATCTCAAATTGTTTCAGTTCTTTTAGAGAAAGCGCCAATTTTCCGGAACGGGCTTTTTCGCTTTTCAGGTTGTATTTATGAAAGCGATTGAATATCTGATGGTCTGTGAAAAAACAACATTTTAAATCGTGGTCGGTGAATCCTTCATGCAGCGTTTTGTCGACAGGTGTGAATACGATATTATCTTTTCTATCGTCGAAAATAGCTTTAATACGCTCTATCTGTTTTAGATTGTCGCTAAGTATATATATTTTATAACTGTCGGTTACATATTTATGTATGGTTTCGCTTACTAAATCGAAATTTTTATGGAAAATCGGTTGTGCGGAACAATTCATGTGAATAACGGATGGCGATACGGATGGGCTGCTTGTTCCGAAATCAATACGGCGAAAATTGAAAATCTTTCTTTTGAAAATATCCGGATCGATAATTTTTTCCATCGCCTTAGTGTCTCCTTCTTCAGAAGTCAGCAGTTGAGGAGAGAGTGTCTCTGCCGCTATTCCGGCAATGCGTTCTACTACCCAAGTAATATCTTTACATCCGAGTATGACAGATGGTTGCACAAAATCCAATAAAGAGATACCCGATACACTGTTTTGTGAAATATCGGGTACGATGCGTATTTCGTTTAAACGTTCTTTCGATAGTTGTGTTTCTATTTCGAATGTACGGATACTATCTATTTCATCGCCGAAAAAATCGATACGGTAGGGGTAGTCGTTTGAGAAAGAAAAAACATCGAGTATACTGCCTCTTACAGCATATTGTCCGGGTTCGTAAACATAATCGACCCGTTCAAAACCATATTCGAATAGCACATCGGCAACGAATGTACTGTCAACTTTTTCGCCTGAAAAGAGAGATAATGTTTTATTCGTCAATGTCTGGTTTGAAACTACTTTTTCGGCAAGGGCTTCGGGGTAAGTAATTACCATTACGGGAGAGGCGGGTTGGCTTAACCGGCTGAGCGTTTCCGTTCGTAGTATTTCGTTTGTAGCGTCCCGTTGCCCGTATTTAATAGCCCGTTTGTATGACGACGGGAAAAAAAGAATATTTTCGTCTCCGTTTATCTGTACTAAGTCATGGTATAAATATCCGGCGTCTTCCAGATCATTGGCAATAAAAATAAACTGTTTTCCGGTCGTGAGCAAAGGCGATAAGGCAAGCGATAAAGAAGAACCTTGCAGTCCTTGTAAATGAATGTTTACTTTATCGTTTTTTAATAATTTGAGCAGAGCCGATTGCCGAACGGATGTGTTGAATGTATGAGAGAGTTCGGATATAGTCATTTCCTTTTGTTCGATTTTATTTCCTCAAATGATAAAAACGAACGCAAAAATACTTTTTTTCGGTAAAAAAAGGAACCAATTCGGCTAAATACTCTGAAAATATCGTATATTTGAAAACAAATTAATAGCAAATTTATGTTTACTGCGGACGAAAATATGTCGGGTATTTTGAAATGTTTGGTAATCATACCGACATATAATGAAAAAGAAAATGTGGAAAATATTGTTCGTTCCGTATTTTGTCAGGGAGAGCATTTTCATATTCTCGTGATAGATGACGGATCTCCGGATGGTACGGCGTCTATTGTAAAAACTTTGCAGCGGGAGTTTGCAGATACTCTTTTTTTGATAGAAAGAGAGGGCAAGTTAGGATTGGGAACAGCTTATATAACCGGCTTTAAGTGGGCGGTTGAGAAAGGCTACGACTATATTTTCGAGATGGATGCCGATTTCTCACATAATCCGGAAGATTTGCCTCGTTTGTTGGATGCTTGTGTAAACGGAGGAGCGGACATGTCTATCGGGTCTCGATATATTTCGGGAGTAAATGTAGTAAATTGGCCTATGGGAAGAGTAATAATGTCTTATTTCGCTTCCAAATACGTACAGATTATTACCGGAATGAAGATTGCGGATACAACTGCCGGATTTGTTTGCTATCGTCGTAGTGTACTTACAACGATAGATTTAGATAAAATTCGTTTTAAAGGATATGCGTTTCAGATTGAAATGAAATTTACAGCTTCTAAATGCGGATTTAAATTGACGGAGGTTCCTATTATATTTATTAACCGCCGTTTGGGGGTCAGTAAAATGAATTCATCCATATTTGGAGAAGCTGTATTCGGAGTGATAAGTTTGGCAGTGAATAGTTGGTTTAAAAAATATCCGAAGAAAGAAGTATGAAAACGACAATCATAAAAAATGCGACGATTATAAATGAGGGCGAACGCTATACGGGTTCGCTCTTGCTTATTGAAGATAGAATAGCTGAAATATATGTTGATAAACTTCCGACGGAGATAGAACAGTCGGCCTCAGTAAAAATAGATGCAGAAGGAAAATGGCTGATACCGGGCGTAATTGACGATCAGGTGCATTTTCGCGAACCGGGATTAACGCATAAGGGCGATATTGGTAGTGAGTCGGCAGTTGCGGTGGCCGGTGGCGTAACATCTTTTATGGATATGCCCAATACTGTTCCGCAAACGACTACGCTCGAAAATCTGGAATGGAAATTTGAACGGGCAGCTGAGACCTCTTTGGCCAATTACTCTTTTTATTTGGGAGCAACGAACGAAAATATCGCCGAATTGAAGAAAGCGGATCCGCATCGGGTATGTGGCGTAAAAGTATTTATGGGTTCTTCTACGGGGAATATGTTGGTGGATAATGCTGTAACGTTAGAACGCATTTTTTCGGAAATAACATTGCTTATAGCTGTCCATTGTGAAGAAGAGTCGATAATAAAAGCGAATAGAGAACGTTTTATAAAGCAATACGGAGAAGATTTGCCGGTAACGTATCACCCTTTAATCCGTAGTGAGGAGGCTTGTTATCAGTCGTCGGCAAAAGCGGTAGAGTTAGCTTCGAGAACAGGCGCAAGATTGCATATTTTACATTTGTCTACGGCGAAAGAAATTTCTTTATTTGAAAATAAGCCGTTGTTAGAAAAGAAAATAACAGGAGAAGTTTGCGTACATCATTTGTTCTTTAACGATGGGGATTACGTACGGTTGGGGAATCGAATAAAATGGAATCCGGCTATAAAAACAGAGAGCGACCGTATAGCGTTGAATGAGGCTGTGAATAGTAATTATATTGACGTGATAGCCACAGATCATGCTCCGCATATGTGGGCGGAAAAACAGGGATCGTGTCTCAAAGCTGCATCCGGAGGTCCGCTGTTGCAGCATTCGTTGTTAGCGATGATTGATAAAAGCCATCGAGCAGAGATAACACTTGAAAAGATAGTGGAAAAAATGTGTCATGCTCCGGCACAATTATATAGAATACAGGAAAGGGGATATATCCGTAAAGGATATTTTGCAGATTTGGTATTGATTGACCCTAAGCAACCATATACGGTAACGCCAGAAAATATTTTGTCAAAATGCGGATGGTCTCCTTTTGAGGGATATACATTTCCTGCAACCGTATGCCAAACATTTGTAAACGGTACGCTTGCGTATGATAATGGGATGTTGAACAAATCTTGTCGAGGAAAAGAACTTCGTTTTAACGTATGAAACTGTTGTTGTGTGTAGGTATCGGCGGATTTTTGGGTAGTATAGCTCGTTATTTGTTGAGTCGGTATATAACTGTACAATGGGAATCCGCTTTTCCGTTTGCAACGTGGGTAGTTAATTTGACGGGTTGTTTTTTTATAGGGATTCTTATCGGATTATCTGCACGGGTGAATTGGTTTAACGAGTGGTGGAGGGCTACTTTGATAGTAGGTTTTTGCGGAAGTTTTACTACTTTTTCCGCTTTTGCGGGAGAATCGTTATCGTTATTAAGAGAGGGTGCGTTCTTGACAACGGCAGTTTATGCAGTATCCAGTTTTGCGTTGGGATTATTATTTGTTTATATCGGTATACAACTTATTCAAGTTATAAGATGATAGAGTTTGCTTATTTTATTGCCGGATTATTAGTTGGCGTGCTATGTCTTGTTCTTTATATTATTGTGCGTAAAAAGGCTGAGCGGGAACAGATGCGTCGGCAGGAAATGTATGAATCTGAACTTGTCCGTTTAAAAGATGATTCTGCTCGTTGGTATCAAGAAAAGGCTGTGGCTGAGGCTCGGATAGATATGTTGCAGCGGGAGTCGGCAGAAAAAAGCGAAATGCGGAAGACGTTGGAAGAACGTCTGGCAGAGATAGTGTCCGAGCGGGAATTGCATGCCAGAAAAGCGGTAGAACTATCGGCTGAGAATCGTTCATTAATGCAAAAAATGCAGACACAACAGACGGAAATAGAGAATCTTCGCATTCAAATGAACAATGAGTTTAAGCTAATGGCAAATGCGATTCTTGAAGAAAAAACCAAACGTTTTACAGAACTGAATAAAGAGAACATCGACCGTATATTAACTCCGTTGCAGGAAAAATTATCGGAATTCAAGACCAAAGTTGAGGAGACGTACGATAAAGAGTCGAAAGAGCGTTTTAGCCTTGACAGCCGTATAAGGGAATTGGTAGAGTTGAATCAGAGAATTAGCCAAGATGCGAATAATTTGACGAAAGCGCTTAAAGGCGATACCAAAACGCAGGGCGATTGGGGAGAGGTAATTTTAGAAAGTATTCTTGAAAAATCGGGATTAGCGAAAAATCAGCAATATTTTGTACAAGAAACAATTACGGATGATATGGGGAATCCCGTGTTGAATGAAAACGGGAAGCGGATGCGTCCGGATGTTATGGTAGTGTATCCCGATAATAGACGTATTATTATCGATTCAAAAGTTTCTCTAACGGCTTACACGCGGTATGTGGATGCTGACGACGTCAGTGAGTCCGATAAAGCGCTTTCCGACCATATCCGCTCTGTAAAAAGCCATATAGATGAGTTGGCGGAGAAACGTTATCAAGATCATGTAGAGTCTTTGGATTTTGTAATGATGTTTATTCCTAATGAGCCGGCCTATTTAGTGGCGATGCAGAAGGACGCTAATTTATGGCAGTACGCTTATTCAAAACGTGTGCTTTTGATAAGCCCGACAAATCTTATTGCGGCGTTAAAGTTGGTGGTAGATCTTTGGAAACGTGAAAACCAAAGCCGTAATGCTCTCGATATAGCGGAAAGAGGGGCGCGTCTGTATGATAAGTTTGTAGGTTTTGTAGAGAAAATGAATGAAATAGGCAAGCATTTGGGTAATGCGACTAAAAGTTATAATGAGGCGTTTAATCAACTGAAAGACGGCAGTGGAAACCTGATAGGGCAGGCAGAGAAGTTGATAAAACTCGGTGTAAAAGCGAAAAAAGAACTACCTTCGTCTTTGAAGCCTGCGGATGAAGATAATTAAAATTATTTGTAAAAAATAATAATCAATTATATAGATTTGATAACTTTGCTTATTCATATACTTTGAAAGAGGTTTTACAGAACGAAAAAATATCTAAATAATTTATGCAGAAACGACATACAGATAGAGATCTTTATTTTAAAGAGCAGATTTATACTACAAAAAAATATGTCATACCCTATATTTCTCGTTTTGTTGATATAAATTCACAAACTCGTGTCTTAGAAATCGGTTGCGGTGAGGGTGGAAACTTAACGCCTTTTCTGGATATGGGATGTGAGTGTGTCGGCGTTGATTTGATAGAATGGAAAATTGAACTTGGCAACAAAATGTTCAGAGAGCATCCCAATCATGAAAAAGTTAGGTTGATTTACGAAGATATATATAATGTAACAACGGATGACATTGGAGCATTCGATCTTGTGTTTCTTCGTGATACCATAGAGCATATACCGAACCAACACCGTTTTATGGGAGTATTGAAGCAGTTTTTAAAATCCGAAGGTCGAATATTTTTCGCTTTTCCTCCATGGCCGATGCCTTTCGGAGGGCATCAGCAAACCAGCCGTACCCGTTTGGCTTCATCTATACCTTTTTATCATTTGTTGCCAATGTCTATATATAAAGGAGTATTGAAGCTACTGGGAGAAAATGAAAGGACCATTGAAGGATTGAAACAAATAAAAGAAACTGGTATATGGATTGAGCAATTTAAGCGATACGCTCACGAAAACGGTTATAGTATAGATGGCGAAACATGCTATTTTATTAATCCCAATTACGAAATCAAATTTGGATTAAAACCTCGAAAATTATTCATCTTAAACAAGATACCGTATATTCGCGACTTTTCTACTACCGCATATTATTGTATGCTTTCTGTTAAAGCCGGATGACCGATATGAAATTTTTATTTAAACGATATCAACATGAGAAAGAAAAGTAACATTTTAATTTATCTATTAGCCTGTTTTGTAATCGGATTACAATCATGTGCCGATCATTCGGAGCTTGAACAACTGAAAGTTAATAGGGCTGAGAATCCATTAGGAATAGATACGCCTAATCCTCGTTTTTCTTGGAAAATTACGAGCGAAAAAAGAGGCGCCGCTCAAACGGCTTATCGTATTTTGGTTGCATCTTCTCCCGATTTACTTGTTGAGGGA
>JAFUKV010000195.1 GCA_017467745.1 Bacteroidaceae bacterium
AATCAGTAAAAAATAAAAGCTACCAAAATTTTGGTAGCTTTTATTTTTTACTGATATCTGGGTTTTATTCCACAGAACTATTATACAGCAAAGCCCTCTATCGTACAATCTTATAGAGGGCTTTATAATACTATTGCTCTAACAAAAGTTCTATAAAACAATTACATTACCTATTCCGCAACCAATTCAAAGTCATCTACAAGTAATGTGCTGCCCGGTGCTCCCCAAAATTTATCGCCCTCCTTACTTGAAGAACAGATAATGGCAAAACGATATTTTTTATTCGCATCATATTCTTTTGAATATTCGAAAGAAATATCAAATTGTTTCCATTCAGCCTGCAATCCGCCTTCTAACGAAGCGATGGCAACTACTCTATCGGAGGCATAAATATTATTTTCACCGGCTTCTCCTGTCAAACAATCGCTCAAATCGCTCTTATATTCATCCGTTGAATACAATACGGCTTTTATGGCAAACTCATCCGATTTATCCGGATCAACAGTAGCCTCGTGGCAAGTCTCAACCGATTCGCAAACATAAAAATCCGTACCCGGAGTATATTTATACCAACCTTTCAAAGACTTCGGTTTCTGAGTAAAAGGTATACCGAACTTAGTACTGCTCAAAGTATTACCCAAATTGGTTCTGAATTGTCCTAAAAACAAAGATCCGGCTGTTACCTTAGGCACTTTTGCAATAAACATATCCATACCTTGTGTATCGAGCGTTTCAATTTTTGCAGAAGCATTGCCACTATGGGCATCACTTGATTTCGTGATTCCGAAACGATCTGTCAACCCCATCATTTTTAACATAAACGCTCCTGTATTGCTGGAACTCCATCCGGCCACTTCGTAAAAAGGATCAACCCCTTCCTGTTCCCCAGAAGCTTTTACCCACACTTCAAAATTTGTTTTCGGTTCGAATGCAAATGTCGAAACCGTATATTTTTTTATCGTACCGTTTTCAGACGTTACTGTATATACAACAGATTTTCCATTTGAGAAATCTTGTGCAACCGAAGGCTCCGGAGAAATAGTAGCTTTATCCGAAATCGTAATAGTAGGAACCATTTCCGTCAAACCTTCTTCATCTTCATAACCGGCAAGCACATGGAAACGAATAGTACCGGCTTCTTCATCTATCACAGGTTGTTCCACTATAAAATCGCATTCTTCCAAATTAAACGTAAATGAAGTGATTTTAGCTTCACTACTTGCCGAAGCATCTAATTTCGTACCCTCATAACTTACCGTTACATTCTGCTGTTGAGCACCTAACTTCGCGGCAATATCCAGATCTACTACAACAATATTGCCAGTAACGGAACCTTTAACATCAATATCTCCCGTCAATGAATACTCGGGAATATTCAAGGGTGATTGTCCTGTAAACAGATAACTGTTCCCATCTTTTGTCAAAGCACAATCAGACAAGGTGATGGTTCCCAAATCCATATTCAAGAAACTGAAATCTTTCAATTCAAGATTAATAGAACGATCGCTCGCTTTTGTAATAGTAACATGTTTAACAATACCCGTGCCCAAAGATATTCCGTCCATCGAAATATCCAACGTACCTTTATAAATCCCCGCAATTTCTGCATCTACGGGATACACCGGCGGTTTCTTGTCATCATCACTACAAGATGTAAAAAAGCATGCTGAACTTATCAACATTGCAAATAAGTAAATTGAAATTTTCTTCATAAAACTTCCTTTTTTAATTTAGTTATTTTATCTCCGGCAAAGATATTATATAAAATCAAAGAAAAAATGAAGATTGCAAAAAAATATTACTTTTATGACATTTGTCAGTCAATTTAAATTATGAAAAACACATAAACTTCTATTAATATGACAATTAAATTTTATCTATTCTATCACAAAAATTTATACAACATATTAATTTCTCCAAATTTGACACCTAAAACCGTACGCTGTGCACAGTTTTACCCAATATTTCAAATCGAGACTCACGGTATTTCAACATCAATAAGAAAAGCCTATACGATGATCGTACAGGCTTTTCTCCATTATTTTACAAAATCCTTATATCAAATCTTATAGTTTCTTTATAATTTCCATTCCTTTTAAAATGGCTTGTTCATTCATCGGAATCAATTTATGATGACGTTCCGGCAAAGATTTTTTCAATCCTTTCAATACGTTTTCAAGAGAGACCATAGGAGCAATTTTCAACAATCCTCCTAAAACAATCATATTAAACGCTTTTCCGTTTTTCATCTCATTGGCCGTATCCATAGCATCTATACGATAAACTTGTATATCTTTACGGGCAGGAGCCTGATGTATTCCATATCCGTCATATATTAAAATACCTCCGGGTTTCACTTTACTTTCAAATTTTTCGAGCGAAGGTTGATTCAATATAATAGCAATATCAAAAGCGTTCAACACAGGCGAACTGATTCTTTCATCGCTTAAAATAACGGTTACATTAGCCGTACCGCCACGTTGTTCGGGACCATACGATGGCATCCAACTTACCTCTTTATTTTCCATCAATCCCGAATATGCCAGAATTTTACCCATCGAGAGAACACCTTGTCCTCCGAATCCGGCTATAATTATCTCTTGTTTCATAATTTTCCGGTTAAAATTTACACGTTTTTCAAATCTCCCAACGGATATTTAGCAAACATGTGTTCTTCCATCCACTTGTTTGCCGCATCAGGCGACATTTTCCACCCCGAGTTACAGGTAGAGACAAACTCTACCAACGAGGCGCCTTTTTTATTCATCGAATTTTCAAACGCCTGCCGCAAAGCTTTTTTAGCCTTTTTCACCGCAGCCGCAGTGTGTACACTCTGACGAGTAACATAGCAAGTTCCGTCTAACTGAGCAACTAAATTAGATATTTTCAAAGGATAACCGTTCAATTCGACATCTCGTCCATAGGGACACGTAGCCGTAACCATACCTTCAAGAGTAGTAGGAGCCATTTGACCGCCTGTCATACCGTATATAGCGTTGTTTACAAACACAATTACAATATTCTCGCCTCGATTACAAGCATGAATGGTTTCTGCCGTACCGATAGCAGCCAAATCTCCGTCGCCCTGATATGTAAAGACCATTTTTTCCGGATTAAGACGCTTGATTGCCGTAGCAATAGCAGGAGCCCGTCCATGAGCGGCTTCTTCCCAATCTATATCAATATAATTGTATGCGAAAACTGCACAACCAACGGGGGCGATGCCTATGGTTTTCTCTTCCATTCCCATCTCGTCAATCACCTCTGCTATCAGTTTATGAATAACGCCATGACTACAACCGGGGCAATAGTGCATAGGGTTATCATTCATTAAACGAGGTTTATCGTAAACCAGATTTTCGGGCTTTATTATTTCGTTTATATCCATAATGCTGTTTTATTTCTTAATTAATGCTTTACAGAAAACACCCTCTTATTAAAGGAGCTTTTGTTTTATTGCGTCTAACACTTCATCGGGAGTAGGCACTATTCCTCCTAAACGCCCGAAATGTTCTACTTTTACTCGCCCATTAACAGCAAGACGAACGTCTTCAACCATCTGTCCGGCATTCAACTCTACCGAAATCATACCTTTCACTTTATCTGCATAAGAGGATATAATATCGGTAGGGAACGGCCAAAGCGTTATAGGACGCAGCAATCCGATTTTCAACCCTTCGGCACGAGCCATCTCTATTGTTTTTTGGCAAATACGAGCCATAGATCCGAATGCGATAATCAAATAATCGGCATCTTCGCAACCGATTTCTTCATAACGGACTTCCGCCTTTTCTATCTCTTTGTATTTTGTTTGAAAACGAATGTTGTTTTCTTCCATTTTTGCCGGCTCCAACTCCAAAGAGGTTATTACGTTACGTTTTCGACCGGCAGTTTTACCTTGAACAGCCCACGGCATTTGAGTGCGAATTTCTTCTTCCGTTCTACGAGGACGGAAAGGCGGCAACACGACTTTTTCCATCATCTGCCCGATAATACCATCGGCAAGAATCATGGCGGGGTTACAATACTTAAAAGCCAAATCAAAACCTAACGCTACAAAATCGGCCATTTCTTGCACAGAAGCCGGAGCTAAGGTTATCAAACGATAATCGCCATGACCTCCTCCTTTTACAGCCTGAAAATAATCGGCTTGGCTCGGTTGAATTGTTCCTAATCCGGGACCTCCTCGCATAACGTTAACAATTAAACACGGAAGCTCTGCACCTGCAATATAAGAAATTCCTTCTTGTTTCAAACTTACACCGGGACTCGACGATGAAGTCATTACAGCTTTTCCCGTGCCGGCTCCACCATAAACCATATTGATAGCTGCAACTTCGCTTTCTGCTTGCAGCACAACCATTCCGGTTGTTTCCCATGGTTTCAATTCCATTAATGTCTCCATAATCTCCGATTGTGGAGTAATAGGATACCCGAAATAACCGTCTGCTCCACAACGCACGGCTGCGTGAGCTATGGCTTCGTTTCCCTTCATTAATTTTACTTCTTCTGTCATATCTGTGTTTTTTCTACAATTCTACCTTTTACAATTTCACTTTGTACACCGCTATACATCCATCGGGACATACATATCCGCAACTGGCACACCCGATACAGTTATCTGGGTTTTTCATATATACAAAATGATATCCTTTGTTATTCACGTCTTTTCCATTCAGAGCCAAAACATCAGAAGGGCAAGCAACTACACATAACTCACAACCTTTGCATCGCTCTTCATTTACAACTACAGCTCCTTTTATTTTTGCCATATCTTGTTTTGATTTAAAATTCCGCACAAAAGTATAGTTTTAATTTCATAAAACCTGCCTATTACAGGTTAAATAATCGAATTACTCCATTTTAACAAAAATATAAATACACATTTTGTTTTTAAATAGAAAAAACATACTTTCGTTTTTCAAAATAGACAAAAACACATGCAGGCATCTTTATACCTAATTCCCGTACCGCTGGGAGAAACAGAATTAGACCATATATTACCTCCGCATAACCATAAAATTATCGGAGGAATACGGCATTTTATCGTAGAGAATATTCGGACAGCCCGAAGATTTCTAAAAAAGTCTAATCCTGACATCGTTATAGATGAATTGACTTTCTATACATTAAACAAGCACACTTCTCCGGAAGAGGTATCAAACTATCTAAAACCGATAGAAGCGGGAGAATCTATCGGTATCATTTCCGAAGCCGGATGTCCGGCAATAGCAGATCCCGGAGCGGATGTCGTAACCATAGCCCAACGCAAAGGTTATAAAGTTGTTCCGATGATCGGGCCATCATCTATATTGCTTTCTTTAATGGCGTCTGGTTTTAACGGACAAAGTTTTTCTTTTTGGGGATACTTACCCATAGATACGGCAGAAAAAATCAAAAAGCTAAAACTGCTGGAACAGCGTATATACAACGAAAATCAAACGCAGATATTTATAGAAACTCCATACAGAAACCATAAAATAATAGAAGAAATCATCAAATACTGCCGTCCTCAAACACGCCTATGTATAGCCGCAAATATTACCTGTCCGGACGAATATATCCGCACACGTACCGTGCAAGAATGGAGTAAAGAAATGTTAGACCTGCACAAGAAACCCTGCATATTCTTACTATACAAATAAGAAAATAGGTATCTTTGCATTCCGAAAAAAGGAAGATACTGCATGAATCTACGATTTTTAAGCCTCGCCAGCGGTAGCAGCGGAAATTGTTATTACTTAGGAAATTCCCGGTACGGAATACTTATAGACGCAGGAATAGGGATACGTTCAATAAAAAAAACGCTAAAAGAAAATAACATCCCTCTTGAATCTATCATTGGACTTTTCATCACACACGACCACGCCGATCACATTAAGGCTGCCGGCTGTTTAGGTGAGAAATATCACATCCCCGTTTACAGTACGGAAAAGATACATGTCGGAATGAATCGCAGTTATTGCATGACTGAAAAAATCGTATCTTCAAAACACGTCATCGAAAAAGAAAAACCTTTAAAATTACAAGATTTTGTCATTACATCGTTCGAAGTTCCGCACGACGGTATTGACAATATAGGATACTTAATAGAATATAATAACCAGAAATTCGCATTTGCAACAGATCTTGGCTATATACCGGAACATGTAGCCAACTACCTGAGACAAGCCGACTATTTAGTTATAGAAGCGAATTACGATGAAGAGATGTTACGGCACGGTTCATACCCCTACCATCTAAAATACCGTATCGCAAACAAAAACGGCCATATGAACAACGCCGAAACCGCCGATTTTTTAGCTCATAACATCACGTCTCAATTGAAATATATTTTCTTATGCCATTTAAGCAAAGAAAATAATCATCCCGATTTGGCGTATAAAACGATAGAGCATAGATTAACGCAAGAAGGAATACGCATTGGAGAAGACGTGCAATTGATAACATTAAAAAGAAATCATCCAACGGGAATTTATGTTTTTTAAATACTCATTCAATTTTTCATAGAAAATAATTGCGCTTTAAGTAAAAAGCGTTACCTTTGCAACCGTATACGAAACCAATGACTTCGTAGCTCAGTTGGTAGAGCAAATGACTCTTAATCATTGGGTCGAGGGTTCGAGCCCCTCCGAGGTCACAGAATATTCAAAGCCGTTGATTTCCTGAATTAAGCAAGTGAAATCAACGGCTTTTTTTACTACATGTTAATAAACGACAACGACTCACACTCCCCAAAAGCATTGAAAGCTCTTACCGTCTGAACCAAAAACGCTTCAAAAGATATACACACGCCTCCTAATAAACCGGTTTTACTTCAGAATCAATCTATCACAAAATCTTTTATCTGAAACAAACAAAAAGACCCAACCTCCTTTTCAACGTAAATTCTATGAAGATTCATTTTCTGTAAGAACCATAAAAAAAGCCGATCCAGAATAAGGATCGGCTTCATTTTATTATATGATATATTATTGTGCATTATTTTCCCATGCGTCATAACGTCCTGTTGAACTGCTTAGTTCCGGGAATATTTTTTCCAATGTCACCTCTTCGTTCTCTTTTATTTCAACTATCGTAGCAGAATATGCGCTACCAGTAGTTCTGTTGCTTGCCCCAACTAATGCGTTATCTTTTTCCAAGATAGTAACGATACAGTATTTACCCGGAGACAATAAAGAATTAAAACGATACATGCCTTCATTCAATCCGTTTGCAAACAAATTGGGATGAAAATTTCCATTCTTATCTTTTAAGCCCTTAGACATAATAGTACCCAAAGCCTGAGTTCTCATATTTTCTATATCATACTCACAACCATTAGCTGTAAATAACATAAACTTGCAGGTTAAATAATATATATTTCCATTTCCGGGAGTTCCCTCAACTTCATCCATTACATAATATTCTCCGCTTGAGATTCGTTTATACACAGGAGTTATTTTCCCTGATGATTGGGACTTCACTTTGACATTTACTATCAACCGTCCCGTTGCTCCCGAAGAATCATCATCCTTCTTTTTATCATCTTCATTGCAGCTATACAGCATGATTGTCGGAATCGCCAGTAATAAAAATAAAATTCTTTTCATATTCGTATTATTTATAATGTAAATTAATATTCTTCGTTTTTTTTGAAAATCATTTAAAAACACTTTCCGGAAATAGATTCTGTAAAAATGAGACACGCTTTTCTCCCCAACACCCTACTTAGGTATTTTATAAAAATGCCCATCAAAACATAACTTCACGAAACA
>JAFUKV010000196.1 GCA_017467745.1 Bacteroidaceae bacterium
ATTGAAATCGTCCACCGTTTGCAGACGCCCCATAGTTCTTACGGTCAACTCCGTATTATCTCCTTCTATACGGCCGGAAGGCAACTCAACATTCTCCCTCGTAACCGCGTTGCTTATATCCATCGGTGTTAAACCATATGCAGAAAGAAGCGCAGGATCCATTTTCAGACGAATTGCCAAGCGTTTTTCTCCCCAGATTTCAACACTACTGACTCCGGGAATGGTTTGAAGACGTTCTTTAATATTTAAATCGGCGTACGTACTAACCTCGATAATAGACTTTGTTTCACTGGTCAAATAAACTCCGAAAATAGGTTGGGCGTCGGCATCGGCTTTTGCAACTGTGGGCGGGTCGATATCTTTCGGCAACTTCCGTTGAGCGCCGGAAACTTTATCACGCACATCATTGGCAGCCGTCTCCAACGGAACCTCCAACTCAAACTCTATTGTAATACGACTACTTCCATCGCGGCTCTGGCTCGTTATAGAACGAATACCGGGTATCCCGTTAATAGCGGCTTCAAGCGGCTCGGTAATTTGCGTTTCCACAACATCGGCATTCGCACCGGTCATAGTAGCGCTTACATTTATAATAGGAGGGTCAACACTCGGATAATCGCGTACACCCAAAAACGTAAAACCTATCAGCCCGATAATTACGACCACCAGATTCATTACAGTAGCTAATACCGGACGTTTTATACATGTAGAAGACAGACTCATAGTTCAGACTTTTTCAATTACTTAATTTCCGAAACAACCACCGGCATTCCCGGACGCATCTGCATCAATCCGGTAGTAACAATCGTATCGCCCACTTCTATACCCGATAATATCTCAATTTTATCTTCGGTTCGTTCGCCTGTCTCCACCTGAACACTTTTCGCTTTTCCGTTTTCCAGTTTCCAAACACTTCTGCCTCCCATCTCGGGTACAATAGCCTCAGTAGGTAAAAGAATAGCATGTTCCGTCTGGTTTGTTATCAAATTCAAACGGGCAAACATACCGGCAGACAAACGGCTGTCCGCATGATCACACCGAGCCCGTAATATAATTGTGCGGGTTTCAGAATCCACTCGGGGATCGACGGCATATACCGTTGCCGTAAAATCTTTATCGGATGCCTCGATATTAAACGATACTTTCGCATTTACCAGAGGCAATCCGGCATATTTTTCCGGAATGGAAAATTCTACCTTCAACCGATTGTCATCGACCAAACGACTTACCAAAACACCCGGCTGCAAATATGCGCCTAAACTGACTTCCCGAAATCCAACCAGCCCGTCGAAAGGCGCACGTAACTCCGTCTTGGCAATTTTTACATCCAACAACGCAATATCCGCCTCCACCATATTAAAGTCCGTTTGCACTTGATCATATTCTTCACGGCTCACCGCTTCCTGCTCGAACAAAACTCGCTGACGATCTAATTTTTCCTTTAATAATTTTCTTTGGAAAGAGGCTCGTTGATGTTGTGCCAATAAATCGGAATCATCTACTTTCAATAATAAATCCCCTTCTTTTACCCGAGAACCTTCTTTAAAATAAATTTCGACCACTTTTCCTGCGCTTTCAGCCGTCAAATCAACCTCTTCATTCGGCAACAACGTTCCGACTGCGGGTATTGACGACACCAATTTCTGATCTTGTGCAATACATGCCTGCACTGATACAGACGAAGATTTCATTTTTTCCGGAACAGGATTATCATCAGACCGGTCTTTGCCCGTAGAACAAGACCGATACGCCACAAGGCCGCCTATAAACAAGAACGGCAATGATATCATCACAATTTTTTTAAGGTTAAAATTCATTATAATCTATATTGTTTTATGTTGTATATTTTTTTCCTCAATATCTTTTTTATTTTCAAGCATGATAGAAAACATCGTATATAATCCCAACAAAACGATAAGCACCATTTGAGCTCCATGAGCAACAAAAGCAAATGCTCCCGCCCGACTTTCGCCTATACCGTAAATAACCAAAGTAGCCACAATAGCAAAATGCCACGGACCTACCCCGCCCTGAACCGGCAGCCCCATACTGATACTACCCATCACAAACATGGTCAAAGCAGGCATTACACCCAAATGTTCACTAAAATTGAACGCAAATAAACATACATATAATTGTAAGAAGTAGCATAACCAAATCAACAAAGAATAAATTAAGAATCCGATTTTATTCTTCATCCGCACCACAGTTATGAATCCGCTCCATAAATTCGCCACCACCGACCGTATTTTAATAACCCACGCATGTTCTTTATTCTTACGAAATATCCATACAGCAAACAAAGCGAATAAAATAACACTAAAATACGTCCACGGAGAAATAACAATATTATGCAAACTATTCTCCAAAGAAGGATATTGAGACAAGAATTTAAAAAAGACCGGCATCTGTAACAAAAATACTACGCCTGTCAACAAAATTACCGCTATCGTGTCTGACAACCGATCGGAAACAACCGATCCCAAAACCTGTGTAAATGGCATCTTACTACTGCGTGAAATATATCCACATCGCCATACTTCTCCCAAACGCGGAAAAACCAAATTCACGGCATACGTCCCGAAAATAGCGTTAGTCAACCTCCTCATACCGGGATCATCGCCTAACGACAATAATTGCAACCGCCACCTCAAAGCCCGAAGAACATGGCTGAATAACCCAAAAAGCATTGACAACAGAATCCAGTTATAATTGATTCCCGATCGCAAAATATTTATTATTTCCTCGACATTTAAATGACTATATAAATAAGCAAAAATGGCGACGCCAAAAAACAACGGCAATAAAAACTTAACTATATTTCGGACTATTTTCTTCAATTTATCGTGTTTAAAAAGATTAAAATCATTACCTTTGTGTGATACTTGCAAAAGTAAGTATTTATAAAGGAATAAGACAAACCGGCAAAATACAATTAATGTTAAGAAATTAATCTGACGAGGTATGATAAAAAGCGTCAAACCCAAAAAAGCATTAGGCCAACACTTCTTAACAGACTTGACTATTGCCGCCCGAATAGCGGCAACGGTACAAGATTACGCCATCCCCGTTTTAGAAATAGGACCGGGCATGGGAGTATTAACACAATTTCTTTTGCAACAAGGCAGCGATGTAACAGTAGTAGAACTTGACAACGAGTCGGTAAAGTATCTAACGGGACACTTCCCTCAATTACAAGGACGTATTCTTGAATTTGACTTTTTAAAACTGCCTTTACAGAATCTCTTTCCCGAAAACTTTTGCGTAATAGGCAACTACCCGTATAATATTTCCAGTCAGATTTTCTTTAAGGTACTCGACTATAAAGACAAGATTCCCTGTTGCAGCGGTATGTTGCAGAAAGAGGTGGCGCAACGCATCGCCTCAAAACCGGGCAACAAAGCATACGGAATACTTAGCGTATTATTGCAAGCTTGGTACGATATAGAATATTTGTTTACCGTAGATGAACATGTATTTAATCCTCCCCCCAAAGTAAAATCGGCAGTTATCCGGATGACGCGAAACAACGTAACAGATTTAGGCTGCGATGAACAATTATTTAAAACAATCGTAAAAACAGGATTCAATCAACGAAGAAAAACATTACGCAATTCTTTAAAATCCCTGTTGCCGGAAAACGCAAAAGAAAAAATTACCGATAACGTATTCGACATGCGTCCCGAACAACTATCGGTAAAACAATTTATAGAGTTAACTAACCGGATAACCAATCTCCGGAAATCATAAATAGAAAAACGGTTGTAAAACATGACAGAATTTACTCCGGAATACATAGAAAATTTTCGTGAAATTATCGCTCGTCGAGACGAAGCAGAAGCATTTAAATTGTTACATGATTTACATCCTGCCGACATCGCCGAACTATATAATGAACTAAACTTAGACGAAGCCGAGTTCATATACCTGCTGCTCGATGCGGAAAAAGCAGCTGAGGTATTGATGGAATTGGACGAAGACGACCGGAAAAAGCTATTAAAGCATCTGCCGTCGGAAACCATTGCCAAACAATATATAGATCATCTTGAAACGGACGATGCCGTCGATTTGATCCGCGAATTAGATGAAGAAGCGCAAGAAGAAATTCTTTCGCATATCGACGACGTAGACCAAGCCGGAGATATTGTCGATTTGCTGAAATACGATGAAGACACCGCCGGCGGTGTGATGGGTACGGAAATGGTCGTCGTTAACGAAAATTGGAGTATGCCCAAATGCCTCGACGAAATGCGTAAACAAGCCGAAGAAATGGACGAAATATATTACGTATATGTAGTTGACGATGATTTTCGGCTAAAAGGAGTTTTTCCTCTGAAAAAAATGATCACCAGCGCATCGGCTTCGAAAGTAAAGCACGTAATGAAAAAAGATCCCATATCGGTAAAAACGGAAACTCCTATTGAAGACGTAGCCCAATCATTCGAAAAATACAATTTGGTAGCCATGCCGGTAATAGACAGTATCGGCCGTTTGGTTGGACGCATCACCGTAGACGATATTATGGACGAGGTGCGCGAACAAGCCGAACGAGATTACCAATTGGCGTCTGGTATCTCACAAGACGTAGAAACCACCGATACCGTATTCGCTCAAACAGCAGCCCGATTACCTTGGCTATTAATCGGAATGGTTGGCGGTTTAGCCAATTCCGTCATTCTGGGAAATTTTGAAAAAGGAATAGCTTCTAATCCGGCAATGGCCTTATTTATTCCCCTTATCGGAGGAACTGGCGGAAATGTAGGTATCCAGTCATCGGCTATCGTAGTGCAAGGTCTGGCAAATGGTTCTCTTTCATTACGCAACTCCGGCAAACAAATACTGAAAGAAACAGGCGTCGCTCTTATCAACGCCTGTATGATATCCGTTTTAGTATTCATTTATAATTGGATACGCATAGGAAATTCCGACATTACAGTTTCCGTATCGTTATCGCTATTTGCAGTAGTAATATTCGCATCTATATTCGGAACCATAGTACCCATTACATTAGAAAAATTTAAAATAGATCCGGCCATCGCCACCGGTCCGTTTATTACCATTACGAATGATATTATCGGGATGCTTATCTATATGACCATAAGCACTATACTCACCACATAAAATAAAAAACATCAAGGTAAGCGAGGAAGTATTTCCGTTTCAAAAATAGATTTTTCGATAATACGGTAATGAGGAGCATATCTGTTTTCAAAATTTTCGGAATGATGTACAACATATCCACCGCTATCTAAAAGGACGGATATAAATTTGCTATCATATTCAAGTTCCGGAATATCGGGATACTCTTTCTTTACGATTTCCAATATGCACTCCCATTCCTTTTTCCATTCGGGTACAGGCATGGGTGTTATTCCTTGTATACTACGCACAAATGCACTGAAAAAATCTTCGTACGATACCAATCCATGCTTGATAACCGAAAGATTTACCCGATAAAAATTCCCCTCCCAGCCAGTAGGTTCGAAATATGGTCCGGTTATTTTTGTGTACGAATCCAACTCCTGCCGCAAATAATTTCCGGCAGCAGCCGTATCGTTTAATAAATGTCCCGGCCCATATTTATCTTGAAAAAAATTCTTATAAATATCTTTCAATGTCGATTCGGGATATTCTTGCATTTGATAAGTCAACGCCCGATTAACCGCCATTTCAAAAAGATTCGCGTCTTGACGATTCGAGCAACTTACACACGCCATAAAGATTACCCACAAGAAAAGCGTCGATTGTTTCATATTCAAAGACTATTTACCGTCTTACGAATTTCCGACAATCGAGAAAGCAAGCCTTCTAACTTATCTAACGGAAGCATATTGGCTCCATCCGATTTAGCCTTAGACGGTTCGGGATGCGTCTCCATAAACAATCCGTCCGCCCCCACCGCTACGGCAGCACGCGCAATGGTCTCTATCAATTGGGGCAGACCTCCTGTTACGCCCTTCGTTTGATTGGGCTGTTGCAATGAATGGGTAACATCCACGATAACAGGAAAACCGAAAGCCTGCATCTGCGGGATTCCCCGATAATCGACAATCAAATCTTGATAACCGAAAGTTGTCCCCCGCTCAGTTACAGCCACGTTATCATTACCGGCATCCACCACTTTCTGCACGGCAAATTGCATGGCCTGCGGCGAAAGAAACTGGCCTTTCTTTATATTTACCATACGACCCGTGCGCGCGGCGGCAACCAATAAATCCGTCTGACGGCACAAAAAAGCGGGGATCTGCAATACATCAACATATTGAGCTGCCATTTCCGCCTCGCAAGCATCATGAATATCCGTTACCGTCGGAATATCAAAGGTCTCTCCCACTTTGCGGAGAATTTTCAAAGCCTTTTCATCTCCGATGCCGGTAAACGAATCTATTCGAGAACGATTTGCTTTTCTGTATGATCCTTTAAAAACATAAGGAATACCCAATTTATCGGTAATACCCACAATTTGCTCAGCAATACGCAAAGCCATCTCCTCGCTTTCAATTACACACGGGCCTGCCAATAAAAAAAACTGCCCGCTATCTGTATGTCTTAATTTGTCTAATTGCATGATTTTTTTATATTTTACTGATTTAATACGTGTATTGTATGACAAGCCGTCAACGCCGCTGTTTCTGTGCGTAACCGGCTCTCTCCTAACGAAACAGGCAAAAAGCCGTTTTCAAACGCCAAAGCTACCTCCTCTTCGCTAAAATCACCCTCCGGACCTATCAATATCAGCGCATCCGTACCCGGACGATAAAGTTGTTTCAAAATCTTTTTATCTTGGGCTTCTCCGCAATAAGCTATAAATTTTTGCCCATCAAACGGCTGAGAGACAAATTGCTTGAAATCTGTCATTGGCGTTAATTCAGGTAATGTAGCTTTCAACGATTGCTTCATGGCCGAAACCAATATTTTTTGTACCCTTTCCGTTTTCACTTCTTTCCTTTCCGAATAACGGCAACGCAACAACGTCAAGGCATCTATTCCTATCTCAGTGGCTTTCTCCGCAAACCATTCGATACGATCCATGTTTTTAGTAGGAGCCACAGCCATGTGGATTTTCACCGGCCACAATCGCGGTTGACAGGTAACCGATAATATCTCGACGGCACAACGTTTCTGATGCGCTCTAACCAAAACAGCTCGATAAAAGCTCCCTCTCCCATCGGTAAGCATAATCTCTTCTCCTTCCGATAGGCGCAACACTCTGGCGCAATGCATCGACTCCTCTTCGGGAAGCTCCTTTACGCATTCTATATCCGGCGTATAAAATATATGCATGTTTCTTTTCTAAATAAGTTATCCTATAATAGCGCCCATAATAGTAGCGGACATACAAGAGACTAACGCCCCGCAAACCATTGATAAAAATCCGTATTCTACAATTTGCCCTCGCCGAGAAGGGACTAATGCCCCTAATCCGCCTATCAACATACCAATAGAGCCGATATTGGCAAATCCGCACAATAAGTAAGTGGATATTACAATAGATTTTTCTTGAAAAAACACTCCGGCATTTTTCAACGCCGTCAAATCGGCATAAGCAACAAACTCATTCAGAACGAGTTTTGTACCCAATAATACTCCAACAGTTAGCAAATCCTGATTACATACACCCATTATCCATGAAACTGGCATGAACAAAAAACCCAATACCAACTGAAAATTCAATTCCGTATAACGACCGTCCGTCCATTGAGATATTATTTTATTCAATCCGGAATATTCTCCTATCAATCCTCCCAAAAGATAATTAACCATAGCGACCATAGCCACAAACACTAACAACAGCGCGCCTACACTCACAGCCACTTTTATACCTTCAAACGCTCCGCCGACGATAGATTCCAAAAGATTTTTCTTTCCGCCATTATCTTCATCCGCCACCAAACAATCTGCCACCGTCTCTGTTTGAGGAACAATTATTTTGGCAACGGCAATAACTGCCGGCGCAGCCATAACCGATGCCGAAATCAAATATTTGGCAAATTGCAAACGTGCCGCCGGATTATCTCCTCCTAACATCCCTATATAAGCGGCCATCACTCCACCTGCAACAGTAGCCATACCCGAACTCATTATAAGGAACAATTCCGACCGGTTCATCGTCGGGAGATACCGTTTAACCAACAACGGAGCTTCTATCAATCCTAAAAAAACGCTACCGGAAACGGTCAAGCCCTCCGCCCCGGATATTCCGAATAATTTTTTCAAACACCACGCAACACCAGTTACCAAAGTTTGGATAACACGCAAATAATATAACAAACTGGTCAACGCTGAAAAGAAGACTAACGCAGGCAGTACCTGAAAAATGAATATATGCCCGAATTTCCGGGAATTCGCCAAATCTCCAAATAAAAACGAGGCTCCTGCTTTCGAAAAATCCATTATCTTTACAAATACTTTACCTAATACAACAAAAAAAGATTCAACGGCAGGTATATACAAAACTCCCAATGCTACAACTACTTGCAGCAACAATCCGGCTCCTACCAGACGCCAATTAATGTTCTTTCGATCCTTACTGAGAAATACTGCAATAACCAATAAAACAATCAACCCGAACAATCCCCGTAAAAGTGCAGCAACATTAACTCCTCCCGTAACAGATCGAGTAGCATACGCCAACTCCTCCTCAGCCAATACTTCGCCTGAGGCGAAAACCGATTCCGAAAAAAGTACGAAGCCCAAGCATAACATTAAAACCTTAAAAATTCCAGCCATAATCTTTCTACTTCACAGGAAAATGTATCATTCAGAAACTGCAATTATCTGCAAAACTACTAAAACTAAACCTATTGAAATCTGTTTTCGTCTCTTTTTTTCAACTCACGCTGTATTTGCGAAGCTATTTCATACGCTTCCTCCTCTACTGCTTCATCCAAACGTTCTTGCAGTTCTTCAACATCCATATCCTCCCAATCATTCTGTCTTGTTTTCTTTGCCGAAACAGCCTCTTCCGATTCCGGCTCATCAAACACAATACCCCAATTACGAATAAGTTCTTCTGTCGTATAAATAGGAGCTTTCGCCCGTATGGCGATAGCGACGGCATCAGATGTCCGCGAGTCTATACAAATACGACGCGTTCCATCGTCAAACAACAATTCGGAGCAAAAAACGCCATCTTCAAACTTATATATGAAAACCTCAATCAACCGCACACCAAAACTATGAGCAAAACTCACAAAAAGGTCATGAGTCAAAGGTCGAGGAGCTACCAAATGTTCCAATCGCATGGCAATGGCTTGCGCCTCCGAACTACTTATAATAATCGGGATACGGCGCAAACCGTTTTCTTCTGCCAAAACCAGCGCATAAGCGCCGTTTTGTATTTGAGTATAAGTAACACCCAATACGTTTAATTTTACCCGATTACTTTTTTGTTCTTCCATTTTTCCAATCTTCTTTATAAAAAACAAATATAATACATTTTAGCGAACCACATCCTTAAAACATAGAAAGCCTAATATATTCTTTTCATGATAATCTTTTTAAAGTATTTAT
This sequence comes from Bacteroidaceae bacterium, assembly GCA_017467745.1. Classification (GTDB taxonomy): domain Bacteria; phylum Bacteroidota; class Bacteroidia; order Bacteroidales; family CHK158-818; genus Gallibacteroides. Next base: position 9,514 of record JAFUKV010000196.1, read on the forward strand.
TTTTATCTTTACACAAAATTTCAACTTTCCATACTACGTTTTTATGAAAAACCGACTTCTCATCGCCATTTTTTCCATGCTCATTTTTTGGGGAAACAATAACATATCCGCCCAAGTAACGGATGTATATAAACAACAACGCCAACAATGGCTGAAAAAAGCGGCAGAGGCTAAGCCTCCGCTAATAAAACAGATAAAAAAACCTATCTCTCTCGTAAAAGCAGTAAAAGACAGCTCCGCCTATCAAGGGTGGAAAACAGTAAAGGCCGGCGACATAAACCAATTCTATCGTTCTTCTTTTAAACAAAACAACGTGATGATAGTTGATTTCGGCGAGCACTTTACAGGAACGTTCAGCTGCACATTCGATACATTAGGCAACATCTCAGACGCACCTGTCAGATTTAAGCTCACATTCGCCGAAATGCCCGCCGAATTAGGAGAACCTTTCGACCCGTATCACGGAGGTCTCAGCCGAGCTTGGTTACAAGATGAAATCGTTACGCTACCATACGCTCCCTATACCGTTACTATACCACGCCGCTTAGCTTTCAGGTATGTAAAAATAGAATTATTAGCCGCATCATCATATTTCGACGTATGTGTATCCGATATTAACATGGAAGCGACATCATGTGTTCAGGAATCGAAATTATCGCTTGCTCCTGATACAGATCCTTTAATAAAAGAAATTAACCGAGTAGGATTATCCACTTTGAAAGAATGTATGCAAACAGTATATGAGGATGGACCTAAACGCGACATGCGCTTATGGATAGGCGATCTTTATTTAGAGGCATTAGCAAACGCTTATTCATATCAAAATAACGCCCTTACCAAACGGTGTCTTTATTTGCTTGCCGGATTGGCAAAACCTTCCGGTATCTTAAGTTCCAATATTTCGGAAGTTCCTACCCCGCGCGCGCAAAATTCTGTTACATTAGACTACTGTCTTTTATACAATGTCGTATTGCACGAATACTTAAAAACGTCGGGCGATAAAGAAACAGCAGAAGACCTTTGGCCGGTAGCGGTAAACCAACTCCTTTTAGCGCAGGAATATTTAAACAACGAAGGATTGTACGACACTGCCAAACAACCTCAATATTGGCTCGTTTTTGACTGGAAAGACAATTTCGACCGCCATGCCAGCATACAAGGTTTAATGACGTTCGCATTTAACGAAACATACCAATTAGCAAAACTTTTAGGAAAAGAAAGCGAAGTGAAAGAGTTGCCCCGACTGATAAATAAAATGAAAAAAGCCTCCCGAAAATACCTATACGACAAAAAACAAGGCGTATTCGTCAGCGGACAAGACAAACAAATATCATATCTATCGCAAGCTTGGATGGCTTTATCCGAAACGCTCAGTCCCAAAGAGTGCGCCAAAGCATTACAAACAGCCATTCAAAATCCGGAAGCGTGCTATCCCGGCTCGCCTTACGGATACCACTACGTTATAGAAGCTTTAATTAAATGCGGATTAGGCGAAACAGCCCGAGACATGATGATATACTATTGGGGAGGAATGGTAAAAAAAGGCGCCGATACATTCTGGGAAGTTTATGATCCAAATGATGATTGCCGCTCTCCTTACAATTCGCATTTAATAAATAGTTATTGCCATGCTTGGAGTTGTACCCCTGTATATTTTATCAACAAATACCCCGATATTTTCCAAAAATAAGGATTAATAGTCAAAAAAATGAATTCCTTTTACAACACAAGGCGCTTTAAAAAGCGCCTTGTGTTGTAAAACCCTTTATAACGAAAAAATGGTTGTCTCCCGACAACCAATCTTCATTAACCTTAAATCTAATACCATGAAAAACATATTGCAAAGGTAGTAATTTTTTCCTTTTAGCCAAATATATCTTTACACAAAGAAATATATTTGCAAAATTTAACATCACAATATACTCTAATCAATTATATATCAATAAAATAATCTTTAAACAGAATAATGTACTAAAAATCAAATTCTACTTACATAATTTATAACTATCTTCGCATATCAAATAGTAGAGATAAAATGATTGACCAAGCCACCGTAGATAGAATTTTAGATGCAGCAAACATATTGGACGTAGTATCTGATTTCGTCTCTTTACGGCGACGAGGCGTCAACTACGTAGGGCTTTGCCCTTTTCATGATGAGAAAACGCCTTCTTTCAGCGTTTCTCCGTCAAAAGGTATTTGCAAATGTTTCAGTTGTGGAAAAGGCGGCAGCCCCGTACACTTCATAATGGAGCACGAACAAATGTCGTATTATGAAGCGCTGAAATATTTAGCTAAGAAATACAACATCGAAGTTCAAGAACGGGAACTGAGCGACGAAGAAAAAAAAGCGCAAGGAGACCGCGAAAGTATGCTCATACTGAACTCTTTTGCCCAAGAATATTTTTCAAACCTTTTATTCAATCATTTAGAAGGGAAATCGGTTGGGTTGGCTTATTTTCGCGAACGGGGATTTAGAGATGATATTATAAAAAAATTCAAACTCGGTTATGCGCTCGAACAGCGTGACGCATTATCGTCCGAAGCATTAAAATCCGGATATAAAAAAGAATATCTGCTCAAAACAGGACTATGCCTCGAAAGCCAATCCGGACAGATAAACGATCGTTTCAAAGGTCGCGTAATCTTTCCCGTATTCAGTCTCTCTGGTAAAATTATCGCCTTTGGCGGACGGGTACTGAAAAAAGACGATAAAACTGCCAAATACGTCAACTCTCCCGAATCGGAGGTTTACCATAAAAGCAACGAACTATACGGTATTTTCCAAGCAAAACAATCTATCGTAAAAAATGACGGATGTTTTTTGGTAGAAGGTTATACCGATGTATTGTCTATGCACCAAGCAGGCATAGAAAATGTCGTTGCCTCTTCGGGAACATCCCTTACTCCGGGACAAATACGATTAATACACCGGTTTACAAACAATATCACCGTATTGTACGATGGAGACGCCGCCGGCATTAAAGCGTCTTTACGAGGCATCGATCTGATTTTAAAAGAAGGGATGAACATCAAAGTCGTTTTATTACCCGATGGAGACGATCCCGACTCTTTTTCAAAAAAGCAAAGCGCTACATCGTTTACCGAATATATCAAATCGCACGAAACGGATTTTATCCGATTCAAGACCAATTTATTATTAGAGTCGGCAGGAGACGATCCCATTAAACGGGCTGCTCTTATCACCGACATCGTACAAAGCATCGCTATCATTCCCGATACGATAATACGCTCCGTCTATATCAAAGAATGCAGTCGACTGCTTGAAGTAGACGAACAAGTGCTTATTAAAGAAGTCAATAAAACTCGGTATCACCAAATCCAAAAAGAAAAAGAAAGTACGGTATCCGCCCTGCCCGTTGGACAAGAGAGCAGTACGATAAACGACACTATCGCACAAAAGGTTACTACATTAGAAAACAATGTTAACAAAGAAAAACCACTTAATACGTCTGCTGCAACTTCTCCTCTCGACCGCTATGAACGGACATTGGTACGGTACATTGTACGATACGGTGAAAACTTACTGTTCGCCGTAACGGAAGAAAACGAAGGAGAATCTATACAATATCAAGTAGCGACATATATCGACAAAGACTTAAAAGAGGACGACATCTCCCTAAAAAATCCTATTTACGCTCAAATTCTGGCTGAAGCCTGCAAACGGATAGAAACAGAAAAGGATTTTTGCTGTGAGAAATATTTTATTTCACATCCGAATGCTCAAATTAGCCAGTTGGCAGTAGACTTAGTCAGCGAAAAATATCAACTGAGCAAATATCACTCTAAATTCCAAAAAATAGAAACAGAACAAGAGCAACTGATACACTTGATTCCTCGAGCTATTTTCGAATTGAAAGACGCCATTATAAAACAAGAGCGCAAAAAATTGAACGAGAAATTAAAACAAGCGTCATCGGAAAACGATTTTGAAAAAATTCGCGCCACAATGAGCGAAATTGCCAATCTTGACGAAATAAAGACTATATTAGCAAAACAATTGGGTGAACGAATAATCATAAAACCTAACATATAAAACACATCATTATGAGAAAAAATGCCTTTACCTTTATCGCATTAGGTTTGCTTATAGCAACAACAAGCACACTGTCCGCAAAAACCAAAGTCATCGCTCATCGCGGCTACTGGAAAACCGACGGTTCTGCTCAAAATTCATTGACCTCACTACGCAAAGCAAACGCGATCAAAACATTCGGTAGCGAATTAGACGTATGGCTTTCTGCCGACGGAGTACCCGTTGTAACGCACGACCGCACCATCACCCCCAACAAATTAGTGATAGAAAACACTCCTTACGCTGTATTAAAAGGTATTAAGTTATCGAACGGCGAAACGGTTCCCTCCTTACAAGAGTACCTTACCGTTGCCAAACAATGCAAAAATACGAAACTGATTATCGAACTAAAATCGCACTCAACCCCAGAAAGAGAAACCCGTTTAGCTGAAAAAACCGTACAAATGGTAAAACTAAACGGACTGGAAAACAAAGTAGAATACATCGCTTTCAGTCTGCACATGACCAAAGAACTGATTCGCCTCGCACCCAAAAACGACGTATATTATCTGAACGGAGATCTTTCTCCACAAGAACTGAAAGAGATAGGATGCGCCGGACTCGACTACAATCTGGGTGTTATGAAAAAGAACGAAAACTGGTTTAAAGAAGCGAAAAATATCGGTTTAAAAACAAACGTATGGACTGTAAACAATAAAAAAGATATGCAATATTGCATAGACAACGGAGCAGACTTCATTACAACCGACGAACCGGAACTCTTACAAGAAGTGCTCGGCATAAAAAAATAACAGAAAATATCCTTTTTAAGATATTAGAATATTAATTCCAAGCGGCAAAGAGAAGGTATGCCAAAACTAAAAAGACTACTCCAAATAAGTTACAGGCTGTAACTACCAAAGTTAAAAGAGCCGTATCGTTACTCAAAATAGAGTTTGATACGGCTCTTTCTCTTATCTTTTGAGGATACCCAATTTTCTGGTTATACAAGCCAAACATAATAACAATTAATATATTATATATCAATAAATTATAAAAAACACACATCAATCTTTTAATATTATAGAATGGAACTACTTGTGAACTAAAAACTCAGAATTATTCTATTTCATCGCCTTAAATTTTTCGCTATCTTTGCGTTATAACACAGAAAGAGTATGAGAAAAATATTTTTTATTATCACACTATTATTTACTTACAATATGACACAAGCTGTAAATCCTTTTTTGGGGAAATATAAAACGCCATACGGTACAGCACCGTTCGACAAGATAAAAACAGAACATTATGAACCGGCTTTTGAAGAAGGCATCCGGCAACATCAAAAAGAAATAGATGCCATCGTCAACCAAAAATCGGCGCCAACCTTTGAAAATACAATAGAAGCGTTAGACCGTTCAGGCGATCTGCTAACCCGTGTTAGTAACGTATTCTTCGCCCTGTTAAGCGCAGAAAGCAATGACGAGATGATGGAAATATCACAACGTATTTCTCCGAAATTGTCAGAGCATAGCAACAACATAAACCTGAACGAAGGTTTATTTCAACGCGTAAAAGCAGTTTACGACCATCGGGAAGAAATAAATCTGACTCCGGAACAAAACATGCTGTTAAACGAAACCTACAACGGCTTTGTTCGCTGTGGCGCCAACTTATCCGGAACAGACAAAGAAAAATATAGAGAACTAAGCAGCGAATTAAATAAGTTGACCCTTACTTTCGGGCAAAATGTATTGAAAGAAACCAATCTTTTCTCTATGCTTCTAACTGATGAAAAAGAATTAGAAGGATTGCCTCAAAGCATTATCGACGCAGCAGCGCAAATGGCACAAGAAAAAGGAGAAAAGGGTTGGATGTTCGATCTCTCTTACCCCAGCTATGTCCCGTTTATGAAATATTCTTCTCGACGCGACCTTCGTGAAAAGTTGTATAGAGCCTACAACTCCCGCTGTATAACCGGAGAGTATAATAATCTGGAAATCATGAAACGAATTGCAGAAGTTCGCCTCGAAATCGCTCGCCTAATGGGGAAAAACACATATGCGGAATATGCTCTCGAACGGCGTATGGCACAAAACAGTGAAAACGTTCTCTATTTACTCAACCGGTTATTAGACGCTTACACGCCCACCGCTCTACAAGAGGTAAAAGAAGTTCAAGGATTCGCTATCGGCAAAGAAGGAAGAAATATTTCATTAATGCCGTGGGATTGGTCTTACTATGCAGACAAACTAAAAAATTCAAAATATGATCTGAACGATGAAATGCTAAAACCCTATTTTGAACTGGAAAACGTTAAAAAAGGCATCTTCGGATTAGCTACCGATTTATACGGAATAACATTTAAGAAGAATGAAAAAATACCTGTTTATCATCCCGAAGTAGAGGCATTTGAAGTAACAGATACCGACGGCAAGATGCTTGCCGTATTATACACAGATTTCCACCCGAGAAGCGGGAAACGCAGCGGAGCATGGATGACAGAATTTAAAGGACAATGGCACGACGAAAATGGAGAAAACAGCCGTCCCCATATTACTATCGTCATGAATTTCAGCCGTCCGACAGGAGATAATCCCGCTTTATTAACCTACGATGAAGTGGAAACTTTCATCCACGAATTCGGACATGCGCTACACGGAATGTTCGCAAACACTACATACCCGTCATTATCCGGCACAAATGTTTACCGCGATTTCGTAGAACTACCCTCACAAATTATGGAAAACTGGTTAAGCGAAAAAGAGTTTCTCGACCGTTTTGCGATACATTACCAAACCGGAGAAAAAATTCCGGCAGAATTGGTACAAAAAATACACGATGCAAATAACTTTAATGTAGGATACGCCTGTCTGCGCCAGTTGAGTTTTGGATTACTCGACATGGCTTGGCACACCATAACAGCACCTATCAGTTCTGATGCTGCAACATTCGAACAAGCAGCGACAGCCAAAACACAAATACTGCCGGTTGTAGACGGAGCTGTAACAGGAGCACAATTCAGCCATATCTTCTCGGGCGGATATGCCGCAGGATATTATAGCTACAAATGGGCGGAAGTACTCGATGCGGACGCATTCTCCCTATTTAAAGAAAAAGGGATATTCGACAAAGAGACAGCCACATCATTCCGGAAAAACATTTTAGAAAAAGGAGGAACCGAACCTCCAATGGAGCTTTACAAACGTTTCCGTGGACATGAACCCTCTATCGATGCTCTCATGAAAAGAGACGGAATAACAAAATAATCAAAAAAAAGACAGAATTCAGATTGACAAATCAAAATCCGTCTTTTCTTTCCCCTATTAACAATAAAAAGCCATATCATGGCTCAAATAGAGTTTGATATGGCTTTTTATTCGAGAAGGAACCCGCATTGGGGACAATCCCATCAATAACGGGCAATTGAATTTGTTTTGAATTATATCGAACCCATATTACATAAACAAAAAAGTGCCGAATATCACTATCCGGCACTTTCTTCTCTTATGAAAAAAATCAAAAAATCTGAACTTTAAATGTTCGATGTAAAAATAATACTTTTTCTCTATATTTCATCATTTAAAACGTCAAATTCCATCCTTCCCGATAATTATGTTTGATATACTCTTCGGCTGCTTCTTTGGCATTGAGCGTTAACGTGCGCTCTCCTTCGGGACTACCGTTCGCTATTTTAAATGTTTCCGAATCGCCGATGTTCGTAATTTTCATGGCTTCTCCGTCCCACATCAGCCGTTTGCCCAATCCCTGCAAAAGAATCGCCAAGTTGCCCATCACCACCATCTCATTAAGCGGACCGCTATATTCAAAATTAGAGCTGGGCTGTACACGGCTTGACGGCGATTCTTTACATGCACGCACAAAATCTTGCTCGTGCGACATACCTATACGCCGTTGCGTTTTCGGAAAACTCGGACGATTTTTTTCATTTCCCGAGTAAGGAAGAAGCGTCCAATTTTCTCCGTAATTATCACAAATCAACTTACCTTTCGTTCCGTGAAAAATAACCCCGTTGCTTCCGATATTTATCATCTGCCCATCAGGTAAACCTTCGGGACGCTTAGGCAACAGACCTCCATCATACCACGTAACCGTCAAGGGCGGCATATTAATTTTTTTAGCTTTTTTCCGCGCAGGAAATTCATAATAAACCGTCGATGCCACCGGTGCTCCCTGCGTATTGATTTTAGTTGAAGAGGCTTGAACCGACACCGGGTGTCCGGGATTTAACGCATAAACCAACACATCCAGCACATGACATGCCATATCGCCCAAAGCTCCGGTTCCGAAATCCCACCATCCACGCCAATCCCAAGGATGATATGCCCGATGATAAGGGCGCATCTTAGCAGGACCTATAAATAAATCCCATCTCATGTTTTCGGGAACAGGCATTGTTTCTTTCGGAGCACTAAGCCCTTGCGGCCAAATAGGACGGTCTGTCCATGCGTCACAATGATAGACATCGCCTATCGCTCCGGCATGAATAGCCTCGTACACCTCACGAACCGAATCGGAACTATGCCCTTCGTTCCCCATCTGAGTGACAACTTTATATTTCCGTGAAGCCAATAATAATTGGCGAGATTCATACACGGAATGCGTCAATGGTTTCTGTACATAAACGTGTTTTCCCAATTGCATACAAGCTATCGCCGCAACAGCGTGGGTATGATCGGGCGTAGCAATCATCACAGCATCAATATCCTTGCCCGAAATATCAAGCATCTCCCTGAAATCGAAAAAACGTTTTGCATTCGGATATTCGTTAAACGTATTACGGGCATAATTAAAATCGACATCACAAAGAGCCACGATATTCTCCGTGTTCATATTGCGGAGGTTCACAGCTCCTTTCCCTCCAACGCCTATACCGGCTATGTTCAATTTATCACTGGGAACTTTATACCCCAATCCGCTTACCGCATAAGAGGGCACAATGGTAAAACCGGCCGTCAATGTAGCAGCCGCACTCAAAAATTGTCGTCTATTCAATTTCATGATGTTATGGATGTTAGATTATAGTTTACGTATTTTTAAATTCTTATATTGTACCGGATCGCCATGATCTTGTAATGAAATTTTTCCGGTTTTAAATTTAGCGTAATCGGGAGCGGAACTCCATTTCGAGGCTTTATAACGCACGTTAAAATCATCGCTCCATTCATCAAAAGCAACAACTTTTTTCCCGTTTACCCAATGTTCCACTTTTCCGTCTTTATAAATTATCGTAGCTTTATTCCACGTACCGTTCGGGTTTAAAACCATATCGGTTGCCGGAATATACATATCGTAATTAGATGCCGTAGAGTTTTTCGTACGGTTAGGAGAATGCGCATCGCCGAAAACCTGAAATTCCGGCCCTGTCATATAAGGGCAACAATATTGTTTACCCTCTTTTACATGATACATTACCCCGCTATTTTTATTCTCATCTATTTTCCACTCGAATGTAAATTCAAAGTTTCCGTAATCCTGTAATGTAACGATATCTCCACCACCGCCTTGTGTAGACAAACATCCGTTTTCAACCGTCCAACCCGAAACTGGTAATTCCTTATTCCAATTTTTCCAACCATTCAACGTTTTACCGTCAAACAAAAGTTCCCAACCTTGTTTTTTCTCTTTACGAGTCAATTTATTATCTTTTGCCACGACATTCGTCGCCATAACAACGAATAATAAACAACCTACAAACCACTGTTTTTTCATTTCTTTGTGCTTTTTATTTTGATTTACTAATTTTTATCTTTAAAATAAATTATGGCAAACTACTAATACTTTTAAACGCATCGGCTTTCACCACATCCGGATTTAAACGTTCCATAAAAATAATTTTATGTCTACTGCTATCAAATGCAAATTCTCGGCTATCAGTCAACACCGGAGCCGGAATGATATTGAATTTATATGCAGTTGGATTAGCTATTAAGCCCGGAGCCGCCAGATCCCAAAATACACGCGCCCAAAATGCGTCTGACCCGAAAAATTCTTCCGGAAATTTACTTCGGAAAAAAACAGCAGCTCGTCCATCTCCTTTTATTGATCTTTTTACATCATTCTGATTTACAAAAAGAACACCTGTCCCTTTACCCTCCGTACCAGCTGCCGGTAATACAATAAACGGAACTCCGGAGTTCATAACGACCTGCCCCGCACGATAATCCTGATCCAAATTAAACTCGCCCATATTGTTAAGTTCAATACAATGCAAACCTAACCAAATTACCACTATTTTTTCTTTAATAGAGGGATCGATCGTTAATGCCGAAGCAACGTTCGTTATCGCGCCCAAAGCAAGAACGTATATCGGATCTTTTGCTTTTCTTGCCAATTTAACCAAATGTTCAGCCGCCGGATTTTTTGCGTTATAGTTGTCTGGATTATCACTCATCCGTTCCGTAGCACCCCTAAAAACCGGATACTTTCCCGTTTTTCCCGAAATGTCCATTATACGCTCTATTTCCCTATAACTTTTTTCCATACCATCGCCAAAACTACTGCTCCTATCATTGTGAAAGGGTGCTGCATAAAGAGCTAAAATCTCCATTTTATCGGAGCCGAAAGCATACGCCAACGCATACTGATCATCCATTTCATTATACGTATCGGTATCTATTATCACTTTTTTCTTTTCCGGGCTTTGAAGATGTGTTAATACTTCTTCCGGAGTGAAAGGTCTATTTTTTTGTTTTTTGCTAAAAACAACCAATGTTGTTGATAACAAGCATATCAACAGCAATAATGTGCGTTTCATGTTCATTTTTGCTCTTTATAAGATAATTTCAATAATGCACAATAAGCAAGATCATTTATTAAAAAATCTTCCCGGATTTCCTCCGGGAAGAGAAAAATATTTTCAGGCTTTATTTTTCTTCTTTGGCTCTTTCTTAGGCTCTGCCGACTTAGCCGCTAATTTTGCTTTTTCGGTTTTCGCTTTCTTTTCAGCTTTGGCCGATTTAAGTTGTTTTTGCAATGCCTCTATTTCGGAAGATTGATTTTTAATTGTCGTTATCAACGAATTAAGCTCTTCGTTTTCAATAGATAACGGATATTGAGCCTCAACACGTACAATAAAATCGCTCAACACGTTCATATAGTTGGTAAAAGCTTCGTAGGGACTGTCATACGGACTATAATGACTATGAACCGCTCCATCCGACAAATGCTTTGTACACATATAATAGAAATGATCGCTGGTTTGCAAATATTTCCAATCCTGTTTTATCCGACGATCCTCACATAGACGTACCCGCTCTCCTATCGAATAAAGTTTCTCAAATGCCTCATCCTGTAAAATATTTCCTAACCAAGCGCTCGTGTCTCTTTCTTCGTCAGCCCAAGATATCACGTTAGGAACATACAGTTTGTCTACCGATTTCAATCGAGAAATAGCTTCGGTAGGAGTAATAAAACCTATTCCGTTTTCTTCGGCAAAACGAGGTAACGCTTTCATAAACTCGAAAATACCGGTTTCTCGTGGTTGTAACTCTCCCAACGTTTCATAATTCATAAACAGATTTACAATCTGTTCACTTTCCGGGAAAGATTTTATCCATCCGATAAATTTATCTGCCGTAAGAGGATATTCCGACCACTCGTAATTAGAAAAACGGAAAGCTATATCATCGCTTATCTTATAATTTTTCAACAGCAATTTCAAGTGAGGAGCCGTAGCCGCACTATACAGATAATTCGGGCTCTTCCAACCCAAAATATGCTTCGCCCCTTCGGTTATCATACCCTGAAAGCCCATTGCCGCTACCATCGAAGCTATTTCATCTGAATAAATCAACTCCGTATTGCGGAACACCTTAGGACGTTGTCCGAACAACATTTCAATTCTATCGGCATGTTCTTTTACCTGATTTTGAAATTCCACAGGATCAATCAACGAAGCTAATGAGTGCGCATATGTTTCGGAGAGAAACTCTACACATCCCGTTTTCGCCAATTCTTTCATACTATCGATAAACTCAGGGACATAGATTTCGAGTTGGTCTAACGCCACGCCTGAAATGGAAAACGCTACTTTGAATTTTCCGTCAGAGTTACGTATCATCTCCAACAATGTTTGATTAGCCGGAATATACGAACGCTGCGCTATACGATGTATAATCTCTTCATTATTGAAATCATCATAGTAATAATGATCGCTACCTATATCGAAAAAACGATATCTTTTCAACCGAAACGGTTGATGAATCTGGAAGTAAAAACAAATTGTTTTCATATATATTATTTCTTATTTTACAGGTTAATAATTTTATTGCACAAATCGCCGGTAGATATCAATTACCTTTTGTCCGGCATATTTCCATTTTATCTCATCCACTTCTTTCTTGCCCTCTTCTTTCAAATGCCGATACATAGCCGGATAGGTAATGATAGAATAGATAGCATCGGCCATAGCGTCTATATCCCAATAATCTACCTTGATAGCGTTAGAAAGAATCTCAGCACAACCCGATTGACGAGAAATAATAGACGGTACTCCTACCTGCATAGCCTCTAACGGAGAGATTCCAAAAGGTTCCGATACCGAAGGCATTACATACACATCGCTTGCTTTAAGCATTTCGTAAACTTGCTTTCCTTTTAAGAAGCCCGTGAAGTGGAAACGGTCTGAAATATTACGGCGAGCCGCCAATGTAACCATCTTATTCATCATATCGCCGCTACCGGCCATAACAAAACGGACATTATTTTTTTTCTTTAAAACCTCCGCTGCCGCTTCTACAAAATATTCGGGACCTTTCTGCATGGTAATACGTCCCAAAAAGGTAACCACCTTATCGCGTGTATTACGAGGCATCACAATAGATTGTATCTCTTTGCTTAAAGGCTCTACCGCATTATGCACGGTAGTTACTTTGGCCGGATCTATATGATACTTCTCGATAACGGTTTTTCTGGTCAAATTACTAACCGTAATAATATGGTCGGCATTATCCATCCCATCCTTTTCTATACTGTAAACAGTAGGATTCACATTTCCCCGACTACGATCGAAATCGGTAGCATGAACATGTATAACCAACGGTTTTCCGGTTACTTTCTTAGCATGAATCCCTGCCGGATACGTCAACCAGTCGTGCGAATGTATGATATCGAAGTCATACGTACGGGCTATTACTCCGGATACAATGGAATAATTGTTGATTTCTTCCAATAAATTATCCGGATAACGTCCCGAAAACTCTATACATCCCAAATCATTGGTATGCAAATAACGAAAATCTGCATATATATGGCTACGTAAGTCATAATATTCCTGAGGATTCATCACATTTCCGATGCGGCTTTCAAGATACTCCCACGAAACATCTTTCCACACCACAGGCGTGTTACCCGCACCTACAATATGAGCGAAACTTTTATCTTCATCGCCGTGGGGTTTCGGTATAACAAACGTAATATCCATATCGCCGCATTCGGCCATACCTCGGGTCAACCCGTAACTGGCGGTTCCCAACCCGCCCAAAATATGTGGAGGAAACTCCCATCCGAACATTAGTGCTTTCATTGATATTCCCAATTAAAGGTTATATTTTTTCAATAAATTCAATACTCTCAATATTTCAGACACATTCATAGCGAAACTAATCGCTCCGCGTCCGGTAAACGGCGGATTACCATCGAACAACTCGGAAATGGAGCCTATACAATGGTTCGACATTTCATCTTCATAGCCTATCAGCATACGTTCAAGAAACGAAACTCCGCTAAGCCCGAAAATTTTTAAATACGCATCAGCATACGCTCCCATCAACCACGGCCATGCCGTACCTTGATGATATGCGTAATTCCGTTCGGTCTGCGTTCCTATATAGTTGGGATTATACCCATGACTTTTAGGGCTTAACGAACGAATACCTTTCGGTGTTAGCAATTCGCGGGTTATTACCTCCAACGCTGTTTTACGCTGTTTTTTATCAAGCGGAGAATAATCGAGCGACAAAGCGAACAACATATTAGGACGTACACTCCAATCGGCAAAATTCCCATCGACATAATCGAACAGATAACCGTATCCGTTCAAAAACATTTCAACAAAAGAAGATGCTGTTTTTTGCGCCAATACAGTTAATATTTCAGCCTTCTCAGGGTGTTCCGTAGCATTCAAAACATCTGCTGTAAAACAAAGCGCATTATACCATAAAGCGTTAAACTCAACCAGATAACCGCTACGAGGCACTACCGGACGACCATTTACAGACGAATTCATCCATGAAACAGCACGTTCTTTTCCGTTGCTATATAATAGTCCGTTATCATGCAAAAAGAGATTGGGGTGCTTGCTTTTACGGACATAATCTACTATTTTTACAATAACAGAACCGTATTTTTCATAACACTCCTCTGCCGATACCTCTTTGGCGTATTGCTGTAAAGTCCAAATGCACCACAACAAAATATCGGGCATTTCTATTTCTTGAATAACAGAATCGGTTTTTCCCTCATCCATAAATTGTTTCAACGACAACAAGGCCGTTTTCATAATTTCATCAAATGCTTTTACATCGCCAATTGCCAATGTTGCACCGGGCAATGAAACAAAAAGATCGCGAGCTCGTATTTTGAACCACGGATAACCGGCAAGCAGATAAAGTTCTTTTTTATTTTTCCGAACATAAAACTGCTGTGCCGAATTTTTCAAACAGTTAAAGAAACTGGAACGATATGTCCGATTCGAAATCTCTTTATTATATAAACGGGTCAACATCGTAGTTTTTATCTCTCCAACTCCCGCTGAGAAAATAATACTCTCTCCTTTTTTTATAGGCAATTCAAAAT